>JAUIIF010000320.1 GCA_030431945.1 Bacteroidia bacterium
GGTCCCCGTCAGCCACCCCGCCTTGCTTACCCTACACCGCGTTCGGGGTGGGCCTCCTCACCTTACGCAACTCTTGCTGCAGGCGCTGCAGGAAGGGATGGTAATGTACTTCGATCGTGTGGCGCTTTGATTTCGTGAATTCCTGCTCAATGTGGTCGCTGTCCGCCTCCGCCAATTCCCGGAGATTTTCAGGAAGCGTATAGTCCCCGGCCAGGTAAGCAGCAGCGACCTGCGCCTGTGCGTCCGCCAGGGGCCAGATGGCTCCCTGCGGCTGAAAAAGGCCGATAAAGAGGAGTGAGGGATAATCCGGGTGAAACATCCGTAAGTAAAGTGGAATACGATCCGCCTCTTCGTAGTTGATCAATTCTTCAGCGAAGAAAGGGAACGTAATCTTGTAGCCCGTGGCGGCGACAATGGTGTCAAATTCGCCGGAGGAACCGTCGGTAAAATGTACCGTATTCCCGATCACGCGGCTTACGCCCCGCCGCGGGGTTACTTTGCCGTGGCGGATTTTATACAGCAACTCCGAGTTCAACGTAGGGTGACTGCGGGTAACCGGCTCCGTAGGCTCCTCCAGTCCGTAGTCCGCATACTTTCCCACCTGGAAGCGCAGGCTGAGGCGTTGGACCCGCTCGCGCAAAAATGCCGGCAGGTATTGCAGCCCCTTATTAAAAGTATCCGCCGGCTTACCGAGGAAAAATTTGGGAATGATGTAATGGGGTCGGCGAATACTTATCGCTACCCGTTGCGCGACCCGGCTTATTTCCACCGCACAGTCGCAACCGGAGTTCCCACTGCCGACAACTAATACGCGCTCCCCGGCGAACGACCGGTTGTGCTTATAATCATGACTATGAAGGTACCGGCCCGTAAAGTTCTCCCGGATGCCCGGGGGGTGGCGGGCGTGGTGATGATGGCCATTGGCGGTGAGCAGGAAGTCAAATACTTCTTCCCGCCCGTCGCTCAGGGTGAGCACCCAGCTTTGGTCTGGCCGGAGGGCTGCGTTTTCTACCCGTACGTTAAACTGAATGTGCGGGCGAAGGGCAAATTTTTCGGCGTATTGCCGAAAATAGGACAATACCTGTTCGTGGCTGGGATAATCAGGATACTCCTCCGGCATGGGAAAATCCAGGTAAGCACTCAATGTCTTGGAACTGATAATGTGCGTAGTTTCACAAACACTGCTATGGCTGGGCGCTGCGCTGTAAATCCAGTTCCCCCCAAGGTCGCTGTTGGCCTCAAAGCAGGTGGCTTCCAGGCCGCGTTCCAGGCAATTCTTCAATGCCGTAATCCCGGAGCATCCGGCACCGATGATGGCAATTCTGGGCATAATTAATTTGGTAAGAAGGGGCAAGATAATAACCTTTCCCTCCGCTGGTCGCTCTTCTCACCTGCGCGCAGGGTCTGGCTGCGGGAAGGGCCGTTCGGCTTCCCGTCATCCAGCAACCAACTATCCGGAGCTACTCCTACATTCGGTCTGCGTAAAGAATGGGTTCCGGATACTCCTTTTTGAAACTGTACCGGATAACGTCAAAGGCTGTCACCACGCCTTTCAGTTCATTCCGCAGATTGACCACGGGTAAGGTTTTGAACCGCCGGTCCATGAACAACTCTGCCGCAGTCCCCACTTTATCTTTGGGGGCGAGTTTTACGACGGAAGAAGTCATCACCTCCCCCACCGTATTCTTTTCGCACCCGGGGTTGGCCCGGCAATTCTGCCACAAATCATAGGTAGTAATAAGCCCGACAAGCTTTCCACCTTCCACTACGGGAAGCTGTTGCAGGCGCTTGCGCTCCATCAGGGATAGCACGTCTCCGACCGTTTGATCGGGCGTGGCTGTAGTAACTCGCGTAGACATTATTGTCCGCACTTCCTCGTTCATCATAGCTCGGAATCTTTGCGGCTCTTTGGGGTGCCTTTAAAGTAATAATTTCCCCTGGTTTTTACAAACCCGACCACTTAATTTTCAGGCACGTGCTTTCCTTACCGTGCCTGGCCCATCCGGAAAGGGAGGCCTGCTTAAGTTACTTTCGGGGCAATCAGCCCGGCAAAGTGATCAGGGCGGCGGCGCGCAGGTGCCGGCGTGGAGGATAAATAAGGCCGGGCTAAGACACATCCTCCAGCACAAAAACCGCATTCCCATTCAGGTCATAAAAGCCGAATTCATTGGTTCCCCAGGCAGTGTTCATCCGTAATTTCTCGGGTTTTACCGCCCCCCGCTGCACCAGTTCCTCAAACAGTGGCAAGACGTTTTTCACCCAGATCCGCATTACACCGGCCAGCACCGGATCCTCCTCCGTGCCGTGGTGCCACTGCAGGTGAAATTCTACGTTTTCCCGCTGCATAATCGCATACCCTTCCTGCTCGGTAACGTTGCGAAAGCCCGTTTTTTCCTCGTACCAGGCAACGTCACGGGCTAAGTCGGCAGAAGAAAGAACTGGAATAACGGCTAAAAATTCGGTGGGCGGGGTCATGGTCCAATATTTTGACTCGGGCAGCGGGCAGGCGGCATCCACCTGACGGCTAAGGCTGCCGGCGGGAAGAAGTATCTTGCTGAGCGAAGACGCTCCAGTTAGGGCTTCAGCAGCTTTGCGTAGCGGACCGGGTCATTCAGCACCGCGATGGCCTCCTGCACCTCTTTGTCGTTCCGTAGTCCCATCTGCACCTGGCCACGTTGGTAGAAATAACGACCGGCAATTTCCTTTTCGATGATGTTGATGATTTCCTCCCGGTAACTGCCAATGGCTGCCATTTGCTCCTTTTCCACCTGCGCCTCGATGGCTGCCAACTGCGTGGCGATCGCAAAACCTTCCTGCTCGGCTTGTTCCTTTGCGGTCGCCAACGCCTTTTCTGCTTTGGAGGTGTACTCAAAGTCGCCGCGCTGGAGGAAGCCGACAAAGTCGTCCCATTCCGTAAACCGGAAGTCGGCCACCGAATCAATCGTAGGGTGCCTGGTTACCCACTCGTTGACGTAATCAAAGATAACGTGCTCTTCGAGCAGGCCCTGGGTAATTGCCTTACCGCCCAGTACGGGTAGTTCGATGTCCGGGGCAACGCCACCGCCGTCCAGGACTTCCCTGCCGGCACGGGTTTTAAACACAGCCCGCTCGCTGTCAGGAATATCGTACGGCTTGCCGTCCCGGTATTCCAGGGCCTGGATGCAGCGTTGACTGGGGATGTAGTACTTTGCCGTAGTAATCTTCACGCGGCTTCCGTAGCCGGTTTCCATAATATTCTGCACCAGTCCTTTGCCGAAGCTGCGCTGCCCGACCAGGACGGCCCGGTCAAGATCCTGCAACGCACCGCTTACGATCTCAGATGCGGAAGCCGACTTACCGTTAATGAGAACAGCAACGGGCATTTCCTTGTCCAGGGGGTTGCCGTTGGTTTTGTAGCTGCGGTCCCAGTCGCGCACCTTTCCCTTGGTGGTGACGATCAGTTCGTCCTTCGGGACGAAAATGTTCACGATGTCCACCGCTTCGTTGAGCAAGCCACCCCCGTTATTTCTCAGGTCCAGAACGATGCCCTTGAGATCAGGATTTTCCGCCCGTAATTTGGCCACGGCATCCCTGACGTTTTTAGCGGCCTGTTGGGTAAAAGTAGTCAGGGCTACGTAGCCTACATTATTCTCCAGCATACCGGCGTACGGTACGTTAGGAATGCTGACGTCTCCCCGCAGCAGTTCCAGGTCTTTTCTGCCCACGCCCGGCCGGTCGACGGTAAGCTTCATCGTCGTTCCCGGAAATCCCCGCATAATTTCTTCCAGCTGGTCCCGGTTATAGCCTTTGGTTTCCCGGCCATCCACCTGCAGGATGCGGTCACCGGTTTTCAGGCCGGCGGCGTCCGCCGGCTGATCCTTGAACAGCGTCATGATGGTCGGCAGCTCTTCGATGTATTCGATGTCCGCACCAATACCCTGGTATTTTCCGCTTTGCCGCAGGCGGGCCAGCTCTACGTCCGTTTCGCTGATGTAGTTGGTGTAGGGGTCCAGCGAACTCACCATGGCCTCAATCCCCGTGCGCATCAGCTTGTTCGGCTCAATGTCGTCCACGTAGTAGGTATTGACCTCCTTATACACGTTCGTGTAGACCTCAATGGCCTTCATTATCTCGAAGAACTTATCGTTTACGGGGCTTACCGTTGCGGCGGTAAAAACAAGAAAGGCCAAGCCGGCGGCCAGGCCGGTAAATACTTTTTTACGCGTAGGCATACGATTACTTTTTGGGAACATACGGTAAGGTAACGCCTGAACGGGGAGATAGATTATAAGGGAAAGGCGGGAGGTTGTCCGGTGGCGGGAGAGTGGTAGGGCGCGGACGCAGGTACCAGGTAGTGATGGATAAGAGCAGGCACCTCAGAGGGTCACGCTACCCGCCGGGCAGCGCAGTACCGCCCGCAGTGCTACCTGCGGGCCTTGCGTCACGGGCATGCTCCAGCCGAGGGCCGTCAGCACCGTACCTATTTTATCCGGGTTGGGGTGGATAGCAGATAAACCTTCCAGGCAGCACCCCATTTCCGGCAGAACGTCGTGTGGGTGGACTTCAGATTTTCGCCAATCCACCATAAAGGGAACGACTTCCACTTCCGGCAGCGGCAGTGGCAGGTTGAGGGTCCAGCGCAGCCAGCTGCCGTCAGGCCGCTGGCGGGAGCCGGCCACGGCCCGGCCCATCTCCGGATGGTACCCCCGGAGCAGCGCCCCGTCAGCTTCCAGGTCCTCCGTCTTCAGCGCCCAACGGGTCAGCTGTGGGCGGGTCAGGCAGTCTACCCCCATCCAGCGCGGCGGGGTAATGGCCGTATTTTCAGCATCGGCCGCCAGTATTTCCAGGTAGGCACCGTCATTCAGTTTTACCAGGGCGTTTTTAGTCCCCTGGGTAGCGTGATAGCCACCAAAAACGGGGCGTACCCCCAGGCGGTTTTCCAGGTCGTCCATCGCTGCTTCCAGATCCGGGACGGTGTAAACGAGGTGATCTATTTTTCTGGCAGGCATAGTCTTGATTGAGCCGGAAATTAGGTATTTCTCCGGTTAGTCCCGGGAACGATCCGCTGGCTCCGCCCGCAGCTTCTACCCGGCACCTGCGTTCGCGCCCTCCTTTTTTCCACTCCCCGAACGGGTTCCGACCCGCCTAATGCTAACCGTTTTGCATCAGACGGTGGAACAATTTCTTTTCATCAATGCCTGGGCCAATCCGCCCGGGTACCAGCTCCCCCCCGATCATGTTCCGCCTCTTTGCCACCTGCCTCCTGATCACCTTATGCGCCTGTGCTACTACGGCTACCCTCCCCGAAGAAATGGCGGGCAAGTGGCGAATGGCGGGCATCCGTATTTTTGAGAATGATGCCTCCCCCACCCTTAACCCCATGAATAACCGCTGGATCAGTTTTTCCCCCGCCGGCACTTTCCGCAGCGGCAGTGGCGACGAAACAGAAAACGCCGGCACTTTTAGCTTCAGTGCAGAGGAGGCCCGGTTGGACCTGGACAGCGACGCCGGGCCAGGAGACGATAGCAGCTGGCGCCTGACGCTGCGACATGACTCCCTGTTCATGCGGGGCATTGGCACGGAACGCCAAAACAACTCCGAGCTCGTTTTGGTCCGTTCGCACGACTGATACATCAGTACAACGAATGGGGGGGCAAGCCCGGCGCTGACGTATACCACAGCGTAAGCTTGATAGCAACCTGAGCTACTACCAAAACACCTGTCGTTTTCTGCAGTAGTCATCGC
>JAUIIF010000321.1 GCA_030431945.1 Bacteroidia bacterium
TTTTTCCGCTGATCCGGAAGTCGCCTCTTTCCTGCTGGAAGAGCAGGTCAGCATTTCCTTCGATTACGACATCCGTCACCCCGGCGGAGCCCGTATTTTTATTCGTCCACTGTCCAACGGTCAGCTCACGCCAGGGTACAGTGCCAGTGGCTCCATTCTCTTTACCGGCACGGGAAGCCGGACGGCTAATTTTACCATCAACAGTGGGGTAAACGTGCGGGTGGATTCACTGCGGGTCCGGATCTTCAACGCCGACCAGAGCACGCTCCTGCAGGAGTTTTTTATTCCCGTTAACTGGTACTGGAGTACGGTGAAAGTGACGAACGTGGAGTTGCTGGGCAGCCCCTTTGCTCCCAACGGTGAGAACCGGACGGTGGCGTTTGATTATACCACCACCGAAGCGGCCGGGGTTCGTGTCTTTCCCCGGCCTTTCACGAATGGCGGCCTCACGCCCGGGTACTCCGCCTGCGGGTCCGGCGTCTACACGGGGACCGGCGACATTGACTGTAATTTCACGATTACTGCCAATAACCGCCGCGTTGACCACCTGCGTTTCCTGGCGGTCAACCCCGACCAATCCGAAACCTTACTCGAGATTTTTTACCCCACCAACCTGTTCTTTGGCGAGCTGCAGATTAAAGACCTGGTGATGTGCCCGCCCAGCCCCGCCAGGTTGCCATTCAACGAAAAAGTAAATGCCTACTACACGCTGAATAACCAGACCGCCTCCAGTACCCTGGTTTTTGTGCGGCCCCTGACGAATGGTAGCCTGACGGACAACTACGCCGCCAGCCCGTCTTCCACTTACCGCCGCGGAGAAACGCCCGTAGACGACTTCTTTACCGTTACTTCCCGCGACCGGCACGTTGATCAGACACGGTTTCAGGTCATGAACACCGATCAGTCGGCGACCCTGGCGGAGTTTCTCTATGACGTTGACTATACCTTCGGAGAACCTGTCCTGACCTCCGCGTCTTCCCCCCTGGCTCCGGAGCGACTCAGCTGGAAGGTATTCCCGAATCCGCTGACTGACGTTGGTCAGTTGTCCATTATTCCGGCAACTTCACACGCCGTTGATATTCGCCTGGTTGACCTGCTGGGCCGGCAACTTAAAACCTGGCCGACCCAGCGCCTCGCGGCCGGGGTGGAACTCCGGCTGGACCTGGACCGCCAGGCTCTGAACCTTCCCGCAGGCACCTATTTCCTGCACCTGCGGGGAGCTGATTACGTCGTAACGGAAACGGTCATTATTCAGTAATCGTGAAAGACAGTGCGGAGCGTAAGGGCTGTTGGTCTCCTTCCCTTACGCTCCGCTTTTATTGCTTGTCCCTGTTGCCCGTCAACCTGGAGAGCACTACGATGGTAGTAAGGCCTGCCCCCATGGCCAGGGTCCGGAACGGAAAATCCGCCGGGTACCCCAGGTAGGCCGGAATGCCGAGCGTTTCGTCACCGCCTCCAAACCGCAGGAAGGCCGCAACCAGAAAACCTGCCAGGGCGCCGTGGCTATTTGCCCGCGGGTCGAAGAGGGCACACACCAGTGCGGGAAAGAGGAGGCAATACACAAAGTCTGAGCAAAGAAACCAGAGGGCGTAAACGCTTTTTACCTGGAAGGCAATCAACGTAGCCGCTACGCCGATGATCCAGATACTCCGCTGGATAAGCTTGGCGAGCTTTGAATCGGAGAGGTCAGGCGCAACCAACGGCCGGTACACATTCCAGATGCCCATACTGCTGGCGGATAATACGCTGCTGTCTACGCTGGACATAACCGCCGCAGCGACGGCCCCCAGCCCGATCACGGAAACCCAGGGGTTCGTGAGGTAGCGAATGACCCAGGGGAGCGTTGCGGAGGCATCCACCGGGGCCCCGGCGGCAATTGTTGACCAATCGTAGGTAGCGGAAACCATACCGATCAGTACCGGTGCCATGGCTGCGAGCAGGCAGATCAGGCCGGCGAACAAGCTTAGCCGGACGGCGGTACGCTCATCCCGCGCCGCCAGGACACGCTGGAAGTAAACTTGCCAGGGAATGCCGCCGAAAATGAGCAGCAGTGCATAATCCCACCACGTCCAGTAATAGTCCCCCAGCGCTGCGCGGCTGGGGAAGGGGCTGGCGGCAGCTCCGAATTTAGCCTGGTAGGCTTCCCAGGTGGCCATCAGGCCCCCGGTATGGTCCAGGGCATAAGGGACAATTATGGCCAGGCCAAGCAGGAGGATGGCGATCTGGACAACGTCCGTCATCGCCACGGCCCAGAGCCCTCCCAGTGCAGTATATGCAATGGCGATGGAGGCAGAAAGCAGAATGGACGTTTGCAGGTCAATACCCAGCACGGTGGAAAAGGTTGCCCCGAGGGCAGTGAGGATGGCGGCTGTCCAGAACAGCTCCCCCGTCAGCGCGGGCAGGAAGAGAATGGCGGTCAGTCGTTTCCCGTAGCGTTCTTCCAGGGGGTCCAACATCGTCCGGTAGCGCCGTCGGCGCATGGTGCGGGCAAAGAATAAGCCACCGATGACCAGCGAGAGGGCGTACCCCCAGGGGGCCTGGACCCAGACCAGGCCCTGGGTCGCCGTGTATTCTGCCGTACCGTTGATGAAGCCGCCACCGACCCAGGTGGCGCTCATGGTAAAGATGGCAATCCACAGGGGCAGGTTGCGCCCCGCCAGCATTAATCCGTCAGCGTCGTTTTCTTCCGCCTTGCGCCGGTTGGCCGCCCGGGCACCGACGTAGTAAACCAGGGCGTAAAAGACGGACATACTGGCAAAAGCCGGCCAGTTGACCGCCTCTCCCTGCCACCAAAGGTAGCCGGCAGCCGTAAGTAGAAGGGCAAGGAGCAGGAGTAAGGGACGCATTTAATGGGACTGATAGTAGGAGAGTATGGTCGTAATGATAGTACATTTCGGAAGAGAATGAAGCAAAACGGGTAAAGTGAAGTTTTCACCGCACCATTAATCCCCCCTTATTATCACTACCTCAACCTTTAAAGCCTGGCTCGTTCACCTCTTTACCGCTTCTGGCCTGCTGGCCGGATTTATGGGCCTGCTGGCGGCAGTTGCCGGCGACTACCAGGCAGCAATGCTCTGGATGCTGGCCACCCTGGTCATTGACGGTATCGACGGCACATTTGCCCGGATGGCCAACGTACAGGAGGTTTTGCCGCAGGTAAGCGGCAAAAACATCGATTACGTCATCGACTTTTTTACTTACGCCATTCTACCCGCCTACCTTTTTTACGTAGCCATGGAAATGCCCGCCTGGGCCCTTTTAGCGGGGGCTTTTGCCATGCTGCTTTCGGCCGCTATTTACTACGGACTGGAGGGAATGGTCAGTAAGGATGGCAAGCACTTCGTCGGTTTCCCCGTTCTCTGGAACATGGTGGTCTACGTGCTTATTTTTGTTACCCCAGACCTTCCCTGGCCGGTTACCTTAGCGATTATCCTTGCGCTCGCCATCCTCCATTTTGTGCCCATTCTGGTTCCTTATCCCAGTCGTGGAGGCCGCTGGTGGAAAGTAACGCTGTTTGCCGTGACCGTTTTCATCGGGGCCGCAGTAGTTAACGTCTGGTGGTATCCGGATACGAATCTGGTCGCCTACCTGGCCAGCCTGCTCAGCATTCTTTACCTCATTGTCCTTACCATCATGGACACGTTCTGGCCTCTGGAAGAAAGCGGATTACCGCAGGACAAATAGGCCAGGGTATGGGGCGCAACACCCGAAAAACGCTGGGTTTTACAGCATTTGATTAAGGCGGCGGCGCGCAGGTGCAGGAAAGAGGACCAAGGAGCAGACGCAAAACCGCCCCTGATCAAAAAAAGAGAGGCCACCAGCATGGTGACCTCTCAGTAAGATTACGAAATCAAGGGTGGTATAAACCATTCCGGCTTAGCTATGCACCGGTTATTGTTTTATGAAGCGTTTGGTCCAGTCGGCTCCCGATCCGTCCTTACCCCGCAGCAGGTAAACCCCGGCCGGCAGGTCACTGACGTTGATGGTGACCGTTTGCTGCTCACCGGGTGCCGGGTTGTCCCAGCTGAAGGTTCTCGCCTGGCGGCCCTGGAAATCATAAACGTTGATCAGGAGCTTAGCGCCCTGGTTCACCCGGGCGGGGACACTGACCTGGATGGCATCATCCGCAGGGTTCGGGAACACTTCCACCTCTTCGTAGGTAAAGTTGCTCAGGTTAGGATTGGGTATGCCGCCGCCGGTCGTTCCGGTACCAATGTTGTAGGTTACGAAGGCATTGCGGGCAAAACAAAGTTCTCCATTGTCGGCAAACCGGTAGACGCGCATCCATACCTGGTAGCGCCCGGGCGTGGGGAAAGTGTAACTCTGTACCTGGTTACTGCCTAATTCCTGCCAGGGGCCGTTCGGACTTCTGCGGCGGACAGACCAGACAATCGAGTCACAGCCCGTAAAGTCAGCACGGGGGTCAAAGAGGTAAGCCAGCGGGTCAATCAGCGGCAAGCCAATAGTATCGAAGGCCATGTTTACTTCATCCCGGAACTGTTCCGGGTTGTCACAATTACATTCCTCGATGCGGCAGTCGGGCAGCTCGATACATGCCTCAAACTGGCAGCAGTTCAGGTGGAAACCGTCTTCGCCCAATTCGTGCAGCGTTACCGTAAAGGAGATTTTGTCTCCGGGGCCTGCGGGCGAACCAATGTAAAGCAGGATGGCTTCTGATTGACCGGGCGCCAGGGGCGAACCGAAAACAATCGTCGTATCAAATGCTCCAAGACCCAGGCTGTCGGCAAATTCTATGTAGGCTTCACCCATGGTGAAAGGGGAGGTGTTGGTAATGGTGCCGGACCAGACGTAGACATCTTCATCACACTTGATCACTTCTTCCTTCAGGAACCCACAGGGTGGCGTACAGAAAACGTCGAAAGTATCCCGGCATACGACGCCTCCGTCGCTGATCCACTTTACTTCAATCTGATGGAAGGCCTCTTCGGCCTCTTCAATACAAATGGTGGGCAGGCGGAAGGAACCGTCCGGCAGCGGAGCTCCCGTTGGGTCAAAGATGGAGACGGACTGGCCGCCGGCGTTGACAATACCGGTGAGGGGGTCCCCAATGGCCGTGTAAACGGTCAGGAGGCCATCGCCACCCAGTAAGCATAAGTCTACGCCATCAAAAGTGTAGGGTGCCGGGGCATCGTTATAGAGGGCGACGCGGTAACAGCAACCGTCTTCCTCCAGCGTACGCACCTCCTTGATGCCAACGTTGTCGCAGGGGTCACAGTCCGGTACCCGGAGCTCCCGGTTGACGGCAGGATCTGAGCAACACAGCGCTGCGGGATCAGTGGCAGGGTCGGCTGAGTGGCCAATGAGCGTGTAGGCGAATCCGGCCCCCGGCGGT
Organism: Bacteroidia bacterium; assembly: GCA_030431945.1. Taxonomy (GTDB): domain Bacteria; phylum Bacteroidota; class Bacteroidia; order Chitinophagales; family Saprospiraceae; genus Neolewinella. The sequence goes on from JAUIIF010000321.1 coordinate 5,354, forward strand.
AAAGCCGGCAGGATGGTCGTGAAGCTCCGGCAATCCCCCGGGGCAAGGGCAGGAGAGAGGGCAAATCCAAGTGGCAGCACTGCGGCAGCCGCCGGCGATGCCGGCAGTAGCTCAATGTAGCCCACGGCAAAGTCTGCGGAGGAAGGGTTGCAAATGGTGAAAGTGAAGGTGAGTACCCCGTCATCATCGCAGTACAACGAATCTTCCGTCACGTAAACACAATCCGGCTCCACCGGGCATTCGGTGTACAGGGTGTCGGTACAGACGACTTCACCTGCTTTGTCCAGGTATTCAACGATGATTTCCTGTGGGAAATCAGTCGGGTTATTCGGGCAGAAGGTAACGGCGGGTGTACCCGTCATGCTGCTGG
>JAUIIF010000322.1 GCA_030431945.1 Bacteroidia bacterium
CAGGGAGACGTAATTTATCATTTCGTTGCCGCCGGTGGCGGCGGTGCCGGCAGCGGCGAGAACGGCCGTAACGCCCGTAACTTCACGACGAACATGCCAGCAGATGGCATTCAGGGCCAGGGCCCCGGAGGCTTTGGCGGTACCGGTTTCCCGGATGCCCGGGGCGGAAACGGTAACGTGAACGGCGGCGGCGGCGGCGGCGGCCAGGTTGGCGGTAACGGCGGTAACAGCCAGGCCGGTGAAGCGGGTCAGGGTGGCGAATCTTTCGCTTCCAATACCAATGCTCCCGCTTCGTTCTCCGTTAAGTCCTCTGATCAGACAGCAGCCGGTGAGGCCAGCATTTTCTACACGGTCGTCTACGATGACATTCGGTTCTCTTTAGCTGAGCCCGTTGATGTTCCCGAAGGGTTGACCCCCGTGGGAGAAACGATCGTGGACGGTGAAGTGGATACCATCCTCTACGGTCAGCAATTCGTCAACATGACGGATACGGCTATCAATGTAACCTACCTGTTCAATACCACCACGGAAGCTAATTGTAATGGTGGTGGCCAGGTGGAAGTTGTTGTTACGGTTGAACCGGAACCGACAGCGATCATTGCCAGCAACGGCACGACTGTTACCGGTGATGTCGAAAATGGCTTCGAAGCCACGGTTTGTAGTGGCGACGGAATCGACGCATTGCTGCAGTCCATGACGGTTCCTTCCCAGGGACCTGGAGCACTGCGCTTCATGGTGGATGTTACCACTTCCGGAGCAACCATTCAGGGCAACAACAGTGGCCGGGCAAGCAGTGGTAATTTCGTTAATTTCTACAGCGGTGATGATCTGGATATTCCGTTCTTCGAAACGCGCGTACGGAATAACAACGGGGTTGACGGAACCATCATTTACACGATCACGCCGGTTATTGAAGATCCGGGGCTGATCCCTTCTACCATGAACTTCAGTCAGCCGAGTATCGACTACTGTGAAGGGGAACCCTTTACCTTTACCGTAACGGTACAGCCAGGCTTTACCCCAGATCTGGCGCCTGCTTTGGTTGACGTTTGTTCAGGCGAAGCCCTCAGCGCCGGCCCGTTTGATCTCGAAGCTACGCAGGCGGGATCCGTCAACGTACCGTTTACGGCTGTTCGTCTTGTTGATTTCCGGGTAAGCACCACTAACCCCAACTTCTCTACCATCTCCATGGTAGACACTACGGGGATGGCGAATGGCGGCGTATTGCTGACCCAAACCAACGGCTACTTTGAGAATGACAGCTACCGCAACCTGACGGGTGCTGGCGTGACCGTTGAATATGACGTACGCCTGGTGTCTGACGCAGGCTGTGAAAGTGCAATCATTACGTACAGTTTCCTGGTACGTGCCGAACCGGTTATTTCCGACGCTAATACTTCCGTTACTGTCTGCGAGGGGGAAGCCATCGGTTTTGTCATGCAGCCGGCAGCGAATTCCGCTTTCGTCAATGCCTTTACCGACCGGAACAACGTAACCTTTACGTACCAACTGGATCCTGGTAACCTGATCTACACCGGAAGTAATACCTATCCTTTCAGTGGGGAATTCTCTGGTGCGTTCCGTCTGCAGAACGATGCTTTTGAAAACCCGACCAGTGTGCCCCAAACGGCTACGTACACGGTTTTTGCTACGACCAGCTTTGGCTGTGTTGGTGCGCCGGTTGTCTTTACGGTTACGGTGTTACCTGACCCGGAACTGACGGCGGATATTGTGGCGGGAAGTATTTCCGAAACGATCACGGCCCAGGATGATTTTTACATCTACGAGCTTTGTAGCGGAGATGACTTCAGTCTTGGTAACCTGGACTTCACTTCCGTTGGTGCTCCGGGACTGGCAGAGTACGTTGAGTTCTCCATCTTTGGTGGAGACGAGGCAGAATTCCTGAATATCCCGAATACCGGTGGTCAGCTCCTGGATGCCTCCGGCTTCCTCATTGGTCGGGAAGGTGTTCGCAACACCTCTACCGAAACTTATTTTGCCTTCATCACCCTCACGCCTTACCTGGAAGACAACGTCAATAATCCGGACATGACCGGCGACTGTGTCGGGCAGCCTATTCAGATTCTGGTTATCCTGAACCCTGAAGTTACGGGTGTTCCTACCCCTCAGGAACTGACGGTTTGTAGCGATGAAGCAATTGATTTTGCCATTAACGGAGGTATGAACTCCATCGTTTCCTTCGTACAGGGCAGCCATGACTTTGCGGAAACGCCGGAATTTGTCTTCCCTGACAATGCTGCGAGTGTTCCGTTCCTCCTTTTTGATGCCAGCTCCGCCAACGGCGGTGGCTCCACGCAGAACGGCAATGCCGGTGCTCCCGGCGTTGCTGCCAGTGGTGCCTTTAACTTCTTTGGTGGCGGATCAGTATTACCTGGTGATACCCTGCGGGCCGTAATCGGTCAGGCAGGTGCCGACGGATTTAGGGCCGGTAACGGTGGTGGTGGTACTGCCATCAACGTAATCGGTGGCCCCAACAGTGGTATGAACGAAGGTACGATCGTGGCACAACTCGTCCTTGGTGGCGGTGGTGGCGCGGGTTCCCTGAACGCAGCAATCAACAACGAAGTTGTTGACAGTGGTATGTCCGGCGACGGCATGGACGGTGCCGGCCCCGGTGGTAACCGTGGTCTTGGTGCTCCCACCTTTGCGGGGGGAACGGGCGTAAATAACGGCGGCGGCGGCGGCGGCGGCTGGGTCGGCGGAAACGGTGGCGACAGCCAGAGTGGCTCTGCCGGTGCTTCCGGTAGCTCTTACCTTGATGATCCGTTTATCGGCGATTTCGGAACCAAATCAGGAGCTGATGCCGCTGGAGGTTCTGCTTCCATCGAATTCCTGATCGCTTATGATGACGTACGCTTTACGGTCGTCAGTAAGGATGTCCCTGCTGAACTGGACGCTGCTGGTGCCCAGTTGAGTGTAGGGGATACCGGTCTGGATACGCTGCTGAACGGCGAGACTTTTGTAAATAACGAAGACACGGCCCTGGTCGTGACGTATACCCTTTCTACCAGTACCGAGGCGAACTGTCCTGGTGGCCTGGTCGAAATTCTGGTAACGGTAGAACCGAACCCAACCCTTGAACTGGTAGGTGACGAAACGATGATTACCGATAATGGTAACGGAATGTACAGCACCGAACTCTGTAGTGGGGAAGCCCTTTCTGCTACACTGTCTTCCGCTACGATCCCCTCTACCGGGGTGAACAACCTGCGGGTGAGTGTGGTGGACGTTACTACCGGTCCGGACATTACCTTTGACATGGGTAGTACGGCCCGCGCCAGCGGCCCTAACGGAAACTTTGGTGGCAACAACCAGCCAGGGGTAATGGACATTGAATTCTTCGAAGATGCCATTTTCAACGTCGGTACGGAAGCGCAGGACGTCGTCTACACCGTTGTTCCCCGCATCAACCGTCCGGGAGCGCCTAACTGCTTCGGCGATACCATTCGCCTGACGGTTACGGTTTACCCGGAATTTGTCGGCGTAAATCTGACGCCTTCCCAGGTAGCCGTTTGTTCCAACGTCTCCCTGGATGATACGGGCTTCGACATTTCCGGCACGCAAATGGTGCAGATTGCTTACGACTCCATCATTATCGATACGGTATACAATGACGTAGCTCCGGCTAACGCCATGAATTTCGAAACGATTGCTTCCGTCTACTCGGGTACCCCCGTAACGGTACGTCGTTCCGAAGGCTTCTTTGGTACGGATACTTACCGTAACCGCACGGGCGGCGGCGTAATCGTTACTTACGAAGTACGTCTGGTTTCCGGCCCCGGCTGTTTCAGTGAGACCATCACTTACAACTTCCGCTACACGGCGGAACCCGTCATTTCCCTGGTGGAATCCGGCAGCAACCAAATCGACACAGTTATTTGTAGCGGTGCGGCAACCGGGCTGGTCGTTAATCCTGCACCGAACAGTGCGTGGAGTAACCCCGCTGACTTCCAGAACAACGTTACGCTTGACTACGAAGCAGTCATCCCAATGGGCGTGATCCTGACCAATGGTACCTACCCCAACACGGGCGGCCGGTTCTTTATGGCGGATGATGAACTGGAGAATACCACGGATGCACCACTCGACGTGGTGTACACGGTTACCCCTTCCAACAACGGTTGTTTCGGAGATCCGGTAACCTACACCGTTACGGTCAACCCGAATCCGGAAGCGACGGTGGAGTTAACGTCTATGGACAGTACCGCCACCTTCAGCCTTGAGAACAGTGCGGCAGCAGTTAACCCTAATCCGGTATTCGGCATGTGCTCCGGCCAGCCGCTGATCGCTTCCGTTCCCCTGATGTCTACCTCCGCCAACGGTACGCTGATGGCGGAGCTGACCATTACGGCAGACCCTGACGGCCTTACCGGCTACCCGGTAAATACCATCATGCGTTTCCCGGCCAGTGAACTGGCGGACAGCCTCAGCTTCGCTGCTGGTGAATTGGTCAACCAATCGGGGGGCACGCAGTCCTTCACCGTTCGTTACGATACCTACTTCGAGGCTAATGGAACGGCTAACTTCCAGAACGACGGAGTGGATTGTGGCCGCGGTGGCCGCGTCATCTTCGACGTTGTCGTTAGCCCCGCTAACATCGCCCGCGTGGAAGTTCGCGTTACGGATGACGGCATCTTCACGCCAATCCCAACTGGATTGGATACGCTCTGTAGCGGTGAGCTGTTTGACCTCGCAGTCCGTACGGCTTCTACCATTGCCAATGATCCTGACCTGCCGGCGATTGACAGTTTCGTGGTGCAGGTAGACGCTCCGGGCCTGATGGCCGGTGCCGGAACGGAGTCCACGGACTTCACCGTGGCTGCGCCTTTCGAAAACCCGAGCTTCTACTTTACCCGCCTGGATGACCTGACGTTCACCAATTCTTCTGCGGGTATTAAGACCGTGACCTACATCGCCACGCCTTACAGCGCCGGTTGTGCAGGCACGCCCGATACGACGACGATCAGTTTCCGTCCGGAAACAGTACTCGAACTTAACGAACCGGTTGTTTGTGCCCAGGTAGGAGTGCCTACTAACATCTTCCCGGTTGATGTTAACGGTCAGGTACTGACCACCGTTAACGCTCATTACCGTTGGGAATACATCGGTGGTACCGCGAGCGGTTTCTCCCTGACACGTGCTAACGGCAACAATATTGAATTTGTCGGAGACCCCGTAGGGCAGGCCAACACGATTGTTTTCAATAACGAGCAAACCCTGCGCGTGACGCCGGCAGCGAGCTTCGTCTCCGGGGTAGCCAACTTTGAAATCATCTACGATAACCTTACCAACGGAAACTGCGGAACGGTTACGGATACCGTTACCCTCGAGCTTTCCGGCAATGCGGACGCAGGGGTTCTCGATCCAACCCTCGGCGTACTTTGTGATGGTGTCAATTTCGTCCTGACGGATGCCCTTCTCGGAGAGTCCGAAGGCGGTGTCTTCACCGATGCCAACGGCACGGTACTGCCGAGCGGTAACTTCACGCCGATGATCGGAGGTTCCGATCCTACGCCGGTTGCCTTCGACTTTACCTACACGGTCGGTGGTGGCAACTCTGGTTGTACGGTCGTCTCTACTGACTTTACCCTGCTCGTTGAGCCTGCACCAAATGCAGGAGTCTACGTTGGCACACCGGGTGAAGCTTGTCAGGGAGCCGTTGATTTCAACCTCTTCGACCTGCTGACGGACG
>JAUIIF010000883.1 GCA_030431945.1 Bacteroidia bacterium
CGCAACTACAGCCGGGGCGGGCAACGGGTAAGGTGTGAATGATTGGTTAAGTAAGGGAGGAGCTCGCCCAAGCAAGGGCATAGGCGTCTCTTTTACCGGCTAATCTTCTGGTACCAACCCATTTCTTGACCTCCCTCAGCGTGGTTCAGGTGAATCGGTAGTGTGGTAAATCAGTAAAGTAGCGGGTTCAGTTCCGTATCGATAACGGCTCCGATTTGTGCCCCGGGGCACCATTTTTTCCAATCTTCCAGCTGACCGTCATTGGTGGGCTCTTTCAGGAGCATGTCCTTCTTCATGTAGATAACGGTCATCACTTTGCGCGTTTGATCCGTGGTGTTTGCTCCTGCTCTATGAAAGACCCAGCCAGAATGAAAGCTTACTTCGCCAAGATCGAAAGGTTCGATTACGTGTTTGAAATCCGTTACTTTCAGCCTGTTTTGAATCTGTGCTTCACTGGCATCGCTAATGGACAACTCCCGCCCTTCCATAACGTGATGACTTCCCGCACTGAATTCTAGTGGCCCCATTGCCAGGGGCGTTGCCTGCAGCGGTATCCAGGCAGTGACTGTTTCGTCCGTTGCTAACGGCCAGTAATGCTGGTCGGCGTGCCAGGGCGTAATTCCGCCACCAGCTTCTTTAAAAAGGGCTTGATCGTGGTACAGGCGAACTCCGTTGACCTGCATCAGGTCCGCGGCGATTTTTGCAAGCCGTTTGCTGAAAATAAAGCGCCTGATCTCCTCATCCTGCAACCATAGATTAAACAGCTGTAAAAATGCCTTGCCGTAGGTAGACCGCTGACTTAAGGGGGTTACCTCCTGGTTTAGCTCCGCCACCTTCCTGGCGATGACCCCGCCGTAATGCTCCAGCACCTCTTTGCTCAGCACGTTTTTCAGTTTTATGTACCGGTACTGCTGATAAAAACGGATTTGCTCGGACGTGAGCCCGTAGGGGCGGGATAAAAATTCCGTAAAGTCCATTTTGGCTAGGTTTTTGTCGTAAAATAAGGCTTCCCTGTACAGCAGGAGCCGGTCTGCAATAACCGTTTGTACAACTAATGCTTCGTCAG
>JAUIIF010000323.1 GCA_030431945.1 Bacteroidia bacterium
AGTTTGCATTGCCATTGATGGAGACAGTAACCGTCGTGGTGGCACCAACTGCGAGCGTGCCTGATGTGTTACTGAGAGAGACCCAGCTCTCGTTGCTGAGCGCACTCCATTCCAGAGAAGAACCACCCGTATTTTCAATGGTGTATTGAATGGATGAAGGCAAAAACGGACCACCTTCCAAACCATCCGCCGAAAGTCCGCCTGCTGCGCTTACTGTCATTGCGGCAGGGCCGGATCCAGTGCCCGTCAGCAGGATGTCGAATGGATTTTCATCCGGATCGTTACTGGTGACTTCGATGGCGGCAGTGCGAGTTCCGATATCGCCCGGTGTGAAAGTCACGTTGAAAGTCGTGCTGGCCCCCGGCGCAAGTGTGTTGGCTCCGAGCGCGCCAAGCGCATAACCAGCCTGATGCAGCAGATCGATCAGGAAGTTGTCGACACCAATGACACTTTCATCCACTTCGTTGCCAACAGTATTGAGATCATCGACGGCAGTTACCTGCTCGACAATTTCCGCAAGGAGCCTATTGCCACGGCAGACATTACGGCCATCGATTTTGCCCGCCTCGGCACCAGCAATATTGATCTGGAACTCACTGAAGTGGATTTCTACAAAAGTGAATTCACCGGCAAGCTCAAACACCTCAGCGTCGAGGAGAAATCGGGTTTTATTCTGGACCGGCTGAGCGTGCAGGACCTCAAGGTCACCCCCACCGAACTTCAGATGTATGACCTGAAACTGGAAACGGCCACCAGCTCCCTGTCCGACAGCCTGCGTTTCAGCTTCCCACGTGGCTGGAGCAGCTGGTCCGAATTCAACGACCGGGTGAGAATGGACATCCGGGTAAAGAACAGCGATGTAGCCGTTCGTGATATTCTCTACTTTGCCCGCAAGTTGCGGTTTAACCAGTTCTTCCGGGACAACCAACTGCAGAAAATCAACATCGGTGGTCAGTTCAGTGGCCCCGTAAACAACCTGAGGGGAAGGGACGTCCAGCTGGCGCTCGACCGGTACACCAGCCTCCAGGGAAGTTTTGGCTCCAGAAATCTGACGATCAAGGGGTCGGAACTGCTCAACCTTGACCTACGACGGCTCACCACCAATATGAACACCCTCCGGCGGCTGATTCCGGCGTTCAGGCCCCCGGCCAATTTCGACCGCCTGGGCCGCCTGCAGTTCAGCGGGAAATTTGACGGGTTCTTCACTGACTTCTTCGCCAGCGGCAACCTGAAGTCCGACATTGGCAGCGCAGCTTTCGATATGGCCCTGGTAACGGCAGAGGGTGCCGCACCGGCTACCTACAACGGTGAACTCAGCCTGGACGATTTCGACCTGGGTACCTGGCTGGACAACCCAGACTTTGGCACCATCAGCCTGAACGGCACGATCAACAACGGCATTGGCATCGACGCCAATTCCGCCAAAGCCGACCTGGAAGCCACTATCCGCGACTTCACCTTCCGCAATTATACTTACGCCAATGCCGTGATTGACGGGCGGCTCGAGGATCGCTTCTTCAACGGACAATTTAACATTACGGACGATAACATTGACTTCAGTTTCCTCGGAGAACTTGATTTCCGGGACTCTATTCCAACTTTCGATTTTGATGCCGTCGTCGGTGAATTTGACCTGTACGCCCTCAATCTGAGCAAAAGGCCTATTGCCCTCTCCGGAGGCATTGACCTTAACCTGATCGGGAAAAACTTCCGGGAGATGGAAGGGCGCGTGGCCCTGGACAGCTTTAATATTCTGATTGACACCGTATCCGTGGCCCTGGACAGCCTGCTCGCCTACAGCATTTTCAATGAACAGGGCCAGAAAGTGGTGAAGTTGGAAAGTGACCTGGCCCAGGGAGAGCTGATTGGCCGCTTTGATCTCGACGAGGTCACCAGCAGCCTGACTGATTTTTTAATCCGCTACTACCCCAACTGGGCCACCAGGCTTAAGATAAAACCACCCCGCAACCTGCCCGCCCCCAATCGCTTTAGTTTCGACCTCAACATCACCGACTCCCGGGGGTTGAACCGCTTGATTGCGCCCAAGCTGGGCGCATTGAAGGATGTCCACCTGAGTGGCAGTTACGACGGCTTTGTTGACACCCTCGACGTAGAACTTACGGCCCCCTCCCTTGCTTTTGGTGACTTTATCCTCAAAGACTTCATCCTGAGTGCCAATAGTGAACGGGGCGAAGGAGAACTGGACTTTGCCGTCGACTCCACCATCGTCAATGGCCGGCCACTACTGAATCGGTTAACCCTGCTCAGCCTCGTCGATAATGACCTGATTGATTTCGGCATCACTTACGGTGGCGACAAGGATAACATTTTGCTGGACAGGATTAACCTGGACGGAGAACTAAGCCTCCCCGACAGCTTTAACTTCGAGCTGCGCTTCGACGAATCAGAGCTGGAAATATTCCAGCAGCGCTGGAATATTCGCAGTGGCAACTACGTCATCTTCGGGCCGGACTATATCGACACCCAGAATTTTGCCCTGCGCAGCGGACGCCGGACCATTCGGCTGAATAAATTCGGGGAACGGGGCCTGGACCTGGACCTTATAAATATGGACCTGTCGCTGATTGACTCCATTTGGGACTACCCTCAATTAGATTTCAGCGGGGACGTCAGCGTAAATATTTCCGTGGCCGACGTATTCCGCCAGAAAGGCCTCCGGGCCCAGGTAAGATCGGACACCTTTTTGATGAATGGAGACGACTACGGCTACTTGCGGATCGATGCTTCGGCCCCTAACCCGAAAGATAAGCTCACGGCCTACCTGAACCTGAACCGGGATACGGCCCAGCTCATCGCCGAAGCCACTTACAACCTGGCGGACCTGGTGAGCAGCGACCCGCTTCCCGCCCAGCGCAAAAAACACCTCGACCTGCGGGTCAATATCATGGGCTACCCGCTCGACCTTGCCCGGTACTGGGTCGGAGGTTCGGTATCTGACATTACGGGGCTTTTCAACGCTGAGCTTAAGGTGGTAGGACCGCCCCAGGGACTGAACGTAAGCGGCAACATCAACGCCCTTGGCGGAGCCTTCACCATTGACTATCTGCAAACGCGGTACCGGTATTACCAGAGTGTCGTCAACATTAATAACAACCTGTTTGACCTGACGGGCACCCGCCTGATCGATCGTTTCGGCAACGGCGCGACCCTGAAAGGAGGAGTGACCCATAATCGTTTGAAAAATCTGGGGCTTAACGCCCAGATTACTACCGATCGCTTTCTGGCCCTCGACCTCGCCCCCGGGCAAAACCCCAACTTTTACGGCATTGCGATTGGCAGCGGAGCCGTATTCTTCACCGGCAACTTCCGCCAGCCGGACATTTACGTGCGGGCCAACGTAGGCAAGGATTCCCGGCTTTCCATCCCCGTGGATTATGGTTCGGAGGCCGGCCCGATTGAAAACGTCCGTTTCGTCAATCGCAATGTCTACGTGGAGGAGGAAACCACCGAAGTAGCGGAAGACCCGTCCGGCGTCAGCCTTGAACTGGAGTTAACCGTTACGGATGAAGCCGTGGGGGAAATTATTTTTGACGAAGAAGTAGGCGACATCCTGCGGGGCCAGGGCAACGGTAACCTGACGCTGCGTATTCCCCGCGATGGTGACCTCGAAATGTTCGGCACCTACACCATTTCCGAAGGAAATTACCTCTTCACTTTCGCTAACATTATCAATAAGGAATTTTCCGTGCGTCCGGGTGGTACCGTTACCTGGACGGGGGATCCCTTCGCGGCCAGTATTGACATCGAAGCAGATTACGAAAACCTGAAAGCGCCTATCCTGAATTTCATCCAGGAATACCTGGTCACTGACGTCAACAATACCCTGACGACCGATGCCAGCCGGGCCACCGACATCGACCTCACGTTGGGGCTCTCCGGCATTCTGACCAAGCCCAACATCAACTTTGACGTCGGCTTTCCTAACCTTGATGGTCAGCTCGAAAGCTACGCCAACAATAAACGTCGGTTGTTACTGCTCGACCAAAATGAGCTGAACCGGCAGGTCTTCGGGCTGATCGTAGCCGGGCAATTCTTGCCCTCTGACCTCTCCTTCAGCGGCACGGACGTGGTCGTTAACACCGTAAGTGAGTGGCTGTCTAATTACGTCAGTCTCCTCCTGAATGACTTGGTTCGTGATGCCTTTGGCGAAGATGCCTTCATCTCCAATTTCGATTTTGACGTTGCTTACAACAGCTACCGCAACGCCAGCCTGAGCAATTCGACCTCGAATACCCGGGGCTCTGCTTTCGAGTTTTCCGTAAGTCGCGACATCAACAACCGGCTCACGTTACGACATGACCTGAATGTGTTCAATAATGATGCTTTTGCGAGTTCAACCTCTTCCGGCACCTTTGTCGGTAACAACCTGGTCCTGGAGTATTACCTGAACGATTCCCGTAGCCTTAAAATCAGGGGCTACGAGCGGCTGGAACCCGATATTGCGGGGGGAAGGCGGCTGCAGGTAGGTACCGGCCTTAGCTGGCGGCGGGAATTCGATAGCCTCAAGGAGTTCTTTGCGAGCTTCCGTAAAGATGTACAACGAACGCGGGATCGGGAAGCGCAATAACCAGTTACCTTCTGCCTTTACCCCTAGCAGGAAAAAAGGGGAGCAGATACACTTTATTCGCCCACGTGGTCTGCCACTGCCTGGCCCGCCTTTACGGCGAATCGTTCCTCAATCCTACCAGTTAAGGATGGTCCGGAACCTGAAAAATGACTTGAACGAAAGGTGGCTTAACCCGGGCCTTCGGGCGCATCAGGCGCGGCCGCAGGTGCCAAACATTTTCCGGAGAAGCAGTGCAGGATCAGCGTTTAGCTGCAATATTAACGACGAACCGTTGGGGTGAGGCTTCCACCACCGTTTGCCCGCGCCTTATCGGCAATTGACTTAGAAACACCGTTACCGGTTACATCATCGCCCAGGATAGAGTCGTTACCGACGAAGGAACAATCCTCCAGTACGGGCTCGGTTTCTCCGTTATCGTTGGTGATGTTGTAGATGGCCGCACCGTTCATCAGGGAGACGTTATTAATGAAGGAGCAACCGATCAGTAACGGGCTGGAGTTGCCGTTCGTTCCGTTATTGGTCATTCCTGCACCGGAGTTACTGCTGTTGTTTTCAAAAACACAGTCACGGAAAATAGGGCTGGCCACCGTGGCAATGCCCATATTGTAAACAGCGCCGCCGTTGAAATCAGCAGTATTCTCAATAAAAGTACAGTTGATAAAAGATGGCCGGCCGGCAGCGACCAGGACCGCGCCGCCATTGTGTGCCTTATTTTGGGTAAAGGAGCAATTAAGGATCTGGTGATTGGCCAGCGGAGCACCTGCCTTAATGAACAAGCCGGCACCGGCGCTGCCAAAATCAACACCTTCTTTGAAATTGCGGCTGGAGCCGTTCTGGATCAGGAAGCCATCCAAGGTAGAGGAAAGCGCGCCCCCTGAGAGCATGGTAACTACCGTGTAAACATTGTCTGCGTGGTACCCTTCCGTACCTATGTCTCCGCAAAGCGTCGTCATTTTGCCCGCCATGCGGTCTGCCACCTGGTTTTCTCCGCCGGTAAAACCACCGTAAACCTTCACGCCGGGAGCAATGGTGAAGGTAGCAGCACGGTTGTTGGCAGTATTGGGACGGTAAACACCGCTCAGAACCCACACCTCATCTCCGGCAACCGCCAT
>JAUIIF010000324.1 GCA_030431945.1 Bacteroidia bacterium
CACTGGAAGCGCTTTCCATGACCTTTGTAGACAAGGGGAATGGAAACCTTGACCTGGTGGTCGGTTGGGAAAACACCATGGCCCGCCTGCCGATTATGGTCAAGTAAGTCAGGAGCGTATCCTCCGACTTAGGTATAGTAATCAACCGCCCCGTACAATACTATTGTACGGGGCGGTTAGTTTTTGGGCCGGGCCCAATTGGATGGTGAGACTACGTGAGTATTCTACGTGATGATTACGCGGCCTGGCTGATTAACGCAGCAGAGAAAGGCCAACGGCCGTTCGTGGCTTGAAACCTTCCCAGCCTTCCTTGGGGGGTGTTGCGGGCAGGTCAAGGTATTTACCGTAGCTGGTCTCCGCCTTTAGTTTCAGACCGAGGAAAGCGGTGATGAAGTGTTGGTTAACATTGTTCATCCGGCGGGTATCCCAGACCGAATCGGCGTAACGGAGGTATTCGTCAAGGTGAAGTCCGGGAGCGAGTGCTGCTGCTGGTGGCGGGTTGGGCGCAACGTTGTGGCGGGCCCCCGCAAAGGTGAGCAGGTAGCGCTCCGTATTCGCTGCTCCTTCATAAATGGCCTTTATCCCGGTGTCGTAGCCGGAAATATCATCTTCGCTTCCGGCAATGAAGAAAGTAGGTACGCTGAGTCCCTGCAGGCCTGCCTCATCCCAAACACCGATGGTTTTACCCCAGGGAGCGAGCGCAACGACAGCTTTGACCCGCGGGTCGGCGCCCGGATAGGCTTCCTTGCCGATCAGGTGACGATCGATTATTTTGGTACCGCCGTTTTGGGCGGAGAAGAAATTGCCGAATCGCGGGCTATAGCCCGCACCGGCAACGTTGAGGACACCGTAGCCCCCCATGGAGTAGCCGATGATGCCGGCGTTATTTACATCAGTCAGCCCCGCCAGAAAAGAGCCTGAGTCTGACTTACTGAGGCGAGCCATTTCATCGAGGGTGAAGCGTATGTCTACCGGCCGAAAGTAGAGCGTAGAGGCAAAAGGGCCGGCATTCCGGAAAGTTGATTCGGTATGTTCGATAGCTACCACTACGTAGCCTTTTGACGCCAGGTTTTCCGTGAGGTAGGTCATCAGGTACCGGGAGCCGGTATAGCCGTGGGAGATCACGACCAGCGGGTAGGGGACTTTACTGGTTTTTGGTGGCGCCTCCCGGGTTGCCCGGCCGGTGAAGGAGAAGGGGATGATTGGGCGGGTGGTATCGGGGCTTTGTCCCATTACCTCGGAATACGAAAGTATTGCGGCTGGATCAGCGTCAGCGGGGTACCAGACTTCTACCGTCAGGGGGCGGTCATAGGTGGTCATCGTGCCGTCCACTACTCCGGCAATATTGGGCTGTCCCGGGTTGGTCAGGGTCAGGGTCCTGACCCCGACAGCGTGTTCGCCGCGGGGGGCGAGGGCGGGCGCGTCCGGCAGCAGGTCGCCGTAAACGAACTGTGCGTCAAGAATAAACGGTAAGAGTAATAGGAGCAGAAATAATTTTGTTTGCATTGATCGGAAGTTAGCATTGTTTGGTAAAGGGCGTTTTCCCAGGCGGTGCCGGGAAAATAATAGTTTCTGGTGCAAGCTACGCGAATAATTGAACGATAACTGCCGGTACGAAAGGAAGGTGCATATACCCTTCATCATTTTATCCGGCGCCGGCAGTACCAATACGGTATACTCGCTAAAATGTTTGCCAGTGCAATCATTAGCAGTTACTGAACCAGCTTAGGTGGCCTGATCACAGCCATAAATCCGGCTGACGGGCAAAAAAAATGGCAAAAACCAGCTTTGGTTTTTGCCATGGAAAAAAATAGAGTTTTAGTGGATGCTCCTGGAGCTTACTTAAAGAGGCCACCGAGCTTGCCAAGTAGCCCACCACCAGTGGATTTGCCTTTGTCTTGCGCATCGCCGAGCAGGTCGACGGCTTTACCGAGCAGGTCACCGGCCTCGCCACCGCCGGTCAGGTTGCCGAGCAGGCTGCCGGCATCGAGGCCCAGGGCGCTCATCATGGAGCCTGCGTCGATACCGTCGGTATCTCCGGCGGCTTGCGTTGCGCCGCCGATCTTGTTCATGATCATCGGCAGGACCAGGCTGGAGATGGTTCCGGCCATACCTTCATCGAGGCCGAGGCTGGAAGTGGCTTTACTGATGAAGTTGCCCGCAATACCTTTGTACACCATGTTTTGCAGCAGACCGCCGCCGCCAGCATCAGCACCGGATACGGCACTGGTGAGCATTCCCAGAATACCATCGACATTACCGCCGGAAATGGCACTGGTAATTCCTTCGGTTACGGACTCCTGCGCCAGCGGCAGGGTTTTTTCGGCCTGGCCGAGATCAAGACCCGTTTTTTCAGAAATTGCGGAAACAACCTGGCCCTTTACGGCATCCATAATAGAATCTAACATGCTATGATTATTTTTTAGCGGTGGACTGGCAACACTACCAGTTGAAAAATGAAAAGTGATGCTTTCACTCTGCACCGTTGTGACGGGCCAAATTTGATTTGGTCATCTTTTTTCTGCTAACTTTTTATTTTTTGCTCACACAAAGGGCGGACCTCCCGCTGGTTGTCGGCTGCAAAGTTGGTTGGGTATAGAGGCTCCGCGCCCTGAATCCTGGCCTGAAAAGACTGGTTGGGGGGTGACTGTTCCGGAATCCTGTTTCCGGGATCAGGCAGCACTTCGGCAGGGTAAGAACGGTTATTCCTTCAATTGGTAAATACCGACGGTGAGATGGCCCCCGGGTTTAATTTCCACCACTGGTCTGGCGAAGTGTTCTTCCCGGTCGCGGACCATGAACCGGGTATTGCCCCAGATGAAGTTGGTGGCGAGGTAATCCGCTTTATGCCAGGCACCTTCCAGGCGGAGTTTGGCCTTGGCTGCGGGGGGCAGGGCATTGTAATTATCATTACACGGCCAGACCTCACACTTGATCGACCGGACTTCGCCGTCAGGTATTTGCTCCGCTAGCTCCAGGAAAGCTTCCCGGAAACCGACTCCCCAGTAATCCATATCAAAACGAACCATCAGGGGCTTGCCCTGGATGGCCAGATTAAAGTAGACGTACTGGTGAGGGTGATAGATAACCATGGTGACGGCAGTAATGCACAACCCCGCTCCTAAAACCACGGCCGGCACCCGCGTCCGCGCCCAGGTCTGAATACCCCCTGGTGATTGTATTTTCTGCTTCTCCTTTCTGAGCGCCCACTTTTTCTCGGCCCATTCGAACCCAACCAGCAGCAGGTACACGAAGCCGGGATAGACGAAATGGAGGTGCCGCCAGCCATTGTAGAGTGTGGACCCCAGTAAGATGACCACCAGAATGGGCCCGACGGAAAGGCCGAGCTGGGCGAAGTCGAGCAATTGTTGTTCAGACTGCCAAAAGCGGAACGAGCGCAGGTTAATGATCATATCTCTGAGCGTCGCGTAGAGGCCCGTAAAGATGAAGAGGAGGTAAATGATGGGGGTAGTGATCAGTATCCAGGCAGGAATGTAATAGGCGGGCAGGTCAAGCGCACTGAGGCGGTCGCCAAAAAGATAAACGTAGCTGTCCCAGTCAAAAGCGGACATTTCGGTAAAGGCAGCAATCAGTCTGCTCAAGGTGTCCTCCCATAAATAAGGGAAGAAGGGAATCATGAAGGCGATGGACAGCGGCAAGTAGGTTGCCAGCCAGAAGAAATTTCTGGTCCGCGCTTTCCGTTCCCGCAGCAGCTCCCAGCCAAGGATCAGGGCCGTGGTCATCGGGACGATCAGGGCCGGTAGTCTGGTATTCAAGGCAAGTCCGGTGGCCAGGGCATGGAAGACCAGGTTTCGCCAGGTCCGGTACTGGAGGAACCGCAGGAGGGTGAAAACGCTGATGAGGTAAAAGACCAGCAGGATGTGATCTTTGGGGTTGTAAAAAGCGTTGGCAAAAATGCGGGGGCTGAGTACCAGGGCGAGGGTGCCGAGGAGCGGGTACCAGGCCTGGTCCGGAAATCGTAAGCGTAGCGTGCGGTAAAAGTAAAGGCAGGCCAACCAGAATAACCCGAAATTCAGCCAGTGACGGAGTTGGTAGTAGTGGTACGGGTCATCTTCGTACCCGAGGGACTGCTCCAGTAAATTAGCCGTTATTTGGTAGACCATCCCGTAGTTGGCCCACTGATAGTCTTCGAGGTCCCATTTAGGCTCCAGTGCTTTATGGTCAGTGAAGCCAAGTTTTTCAGCAGCGTAGTCGATGGAGACCCGGCCGTGGCGGCGCTGGATGGACTCATCCCAGCTGATGCCGTAGTCGTCCAGAATCCAGCCGCCCAGCAGCAGCAGGGCGAGGAAGAAGCCAATTGGATACCAGACGTGGAATTTTGGCATGGAAAAATCGGATTTGCTTACTTATTGACGGCAGCGAAGGTAAGCGATATGGCAGGGTTTTAGGGTAAGAGGTCTACGGCGGCCTGCAGCAGGGCCTGCTGGTCTCCGGGAGCCAGATCACCGGAGGCAAGGAAGGTTACCTCCTGCTGGTAGAGCGGACTTTCGGCAACGACATTTGCCTTGAGTGCCTGTAGCGACCAGAGCAGGGACTGCCTTGCCCGGTCTCCCCGGGGAGGGTGGGGGGTGAAGCTAAAAACAAGGACGGGCTTTCCGGACAGCTCGCCGGAAGAAGCGAGCCAGTCCAGGGCATTTTTCAGTACTCCCGGCAGGTTGTGCAAATAAGCAGGGGTGCTGAAGGTAAGGGCAGTTGCCCGGGCGACATCACTGCGCCACTGAAGAACCGCTTCGGGCCAGGGAGCACGGTCGCGTTCCGGCTGGAAAATGGGGAGGTTGGCCAGGTAACCTGCTTCGGTGACTTCGCCAGGATACAAGTTGCCCGTCGCCCGCAACAATCGTGAATTGGCGCTATCGGAGCGGGGAGACCCTGATACGAGCAGCAGCATTAATCATCATCGTCAAGGTCTTCATCCGCTAGCTCGTCCGGATCGATGTCTGCCTCTTCGATGTCGTCATCGTCGTACTTTTCGGCGTACTCATCACGGACGTCGTCCAGCAAATTGCCGTCGTCATCGTAATCGTCGTCGTCATCGATAATTTCAAGGGCCTCCGATTTTGTCATGCGGATGAGGTAGTACTTTTCCTCCGTTTCGAAGGGCAGGGCACTGGTCAGCCGACCGTTTACATCCGTAAAGCGGATGAGGTTCTTGGCGAACCCTTCCGGATAATGCAGCTTAATCTGTTCGAGAACGTCGTCGTCAAGCTTCTCGTAGTTTTTAATAACTCGTGGTTTGCTCATGGGAGTAAAAGGGTTGATTCTAAAGTTGGTTTATCCTGGAGCAATATTAGGGTGGGTTTTGGAAAAAGCAAGGGGAAAACGCCTTCCATTCTGCAAAATATTTTCCAAGTTCGTAACGAAAGTACACGCAACGGACTAAACTTACCGGGTGAATTGCCGGGCCGCCACTAATTTTTTGCCCATTTCACTCTTTGGATGGCGCAAAATATGACCGGCCTCTCCTCTTTCCACAATTCTGCCACTGTCCATAATCAGTACACTGTCAGCCCATTCAGCGACCACTTCCAGGTCATGACTGATGAAAAGCAGGCCGAATTTTCTTTTTCGGCGGAGTCGGTCCAATAAAGCAAGAATATCTTTTCTCAGGGGAGCATCGAGGGCGGAAACGGACTCGTCCGCGATCAGGATGG
>JAUIIF010000325.1 GCA_030431945.1 Bacteroidia bacterium
TTCGGACTGGTGTTCTCACCGCCGTTCTTATCCGTGGGGCTGATCTCTTTAGTGGTCCTCGGCCTGTTGGATCCGCTGCGAGGGCTTAATCCGGCCTGGCAACGCAACGTAGGCCACCAACTTACATCTCCGCAATTCTGGGCCTTTATGGCCCTGTACCTGCTCTTGATTCTCGGTAGTTGGCAAACGGAAGACTGGAGTTATTACGCGGAGCGTTTGCGCATAAAAATCCCTCTGCTCGCCCTCCCGGTTATCTGGCCGGGGTTACCTTCTTTTACCCAAAAAGAACGGGGGAGAATTTACGGAGGCTTTGGACTGTTTATGCTGGTTGTCCTGGTTGCCGTGCTGACCAATTACGCCCTGAATTTCACCGAGATCAATGACCTGATCAAACGGGGGCAGCCCATGCCGGTGCCCCGCAACCACATCCGGTTCAGCCTGCTGGTGGCACTGGCCACCCTGCTGAGTGCCGGTGCTTACCGCTGGCGGGCATTCGGGTGGCGCTACGCCTGGTTGTTGGTAGGGGCTTTACTGTTCATCGGCCAGCACTTCCTGGCCGTCCGTAGTGGCCTGGCCGGAGCTTATGGCGGTATTGGTGTACTCATCCTCGCCCTGGCCTGGGAGCGCGGCGCCTGGTGGCCCGCCGCCATTGCGCTGTGCGGGCTGGCCGTACTGCCCGTACTGGCCTATTTTTCGGTCCCCAGTTTTCAGACAAAAATTAATTATGCCCGGTATGAGCTCTTCCACCGCAATCCGGCGGAAGACAGCGGCGACTACAGTGACGAAGGTCGCCTGACGAGCCTGCGGCTCGGGCTGGAGGTTTGGCAAGACCACCCCTTACTCGGGGTGGGCCCCGGCAACCTGCGCCAGGAAATGGACGCCCGCTACGAACGGGCGCTGCCGGGGGTACCGGCCAAACGCCCCCACAACCAGTTCATCAGCGCCCTGGCGGGTAGCGGCCTGGTGGGGGGAATCATTACGCTCGGCAGTTTTTTACTGTTGGGTTGGGCCGGCATTCGTCAGCGACACCCCGTTTACCTGGCCGTCTGGGTGGTGTTTTTTCTCAGTTGCCTCGTTGAAAACACCCTGGAGACTTCTGCGGGGGTAAGTATGTTTACGATCTTCCTGTTATTGCTACAGAGCGAACCTGAGAACCCTTCCGCAGAGCGGCTTCACGACGCCGGATAATTGGTAACCGGGGGATGAGGCCCTTACTCCATGCCCATTAACAAGTCAGCTTCCGTCACCTCCGGGTCCTTGCGGAACAGTGGCTTGATTTGCTTGAAGAAAGCTTCGTGCTCCGCATCAGCCACGTGGGCTTCGAAGTCGGCGTAGGTATCCCAACACTCCATGGTGGCAAATTTGCTGGGTTCCTCCCGGTCGCGAATCAGGTAAAAGAAAAGGCAGCCTTCTTTGCGGCGGCTATCCCTGGCGTGCTGGGCGAAAACAGGGGCGAAACGATCAGCGTCGTCGAGGTCAAATTTTGCAATGAGGTAAAGTTGCTTGGACATATTTGGCGGGGTAAATAATTGGAAAGAGCTAGCCGGACCGGCCCGGTTCATTACCGTTCCCGTGCCAGCTATTCACTACCAACTACCTACGGGGCACTATTGTTCTGGCGGCGCGAAAAGGCGGACGGAATCGAAGAATCGATCAGCACTTTCGTTCAAACCGGCGGCCCGCAGGCTGAAGACCTTTATTTCGTAGTAGCGGTTTCCGGCTACGCCGGCCAGCGTCCGTGCACTGGCGGTGCCTCCCTTACTGGGGTAATCAATACGCCACTGGCGGGCAGGATAGCCGGAGATCGTTTTATCAGCGCCATAAATTACTTCGCCGCCCACGGCTTTGGCCGCTTCTTCCTCCGTACCGGCCAGCAATTCACTGACCAATTCCAGGCTGTCGTGATGCAGGCTGCCAACGGGGTAGTCGACGTAGCTGAGGGCGTAAATGATGTTCTCCGCCGCATCCTTGTCCGGCACCTGAAAAAAGAAAGTATGGTACACCTGCCCGCCGAGGGCAGTGGTTACCGTGTCAATCTTATGCTGCAGGTCAGCAGGAGTCGCTACCCGAAAGCGACCGTCGAGGTTATTCATTTCAAACCAGCGTTGTTGTTGCTCCCAGGTCTTGTCCAGCTTCACCACCAGTTGTGGCGTCTGAGCAAAAACGGTGGTCAACAAACAACAGAATAAAGCAGTCAGTAAATAGCGCATGTAGTAAAGACAGATCAGGAGCAGGCGGAGTTGGTCAACCATTACTTTTTTAGGGAGACGTTAACCAAGTTATTACCGCCGGCCCGGTTCCAAATCCCCCTTACTTCCGCAAGCGGGCAACATTTCCCCGGCAACAAAAAACGGGGACGGGTACCGGGTATCATCGGCGAGCGCCGCAGGAATGTCTTCTTTACCACCAGCAACTGGCCCGTTATTCCACCGGGTCACTGGCTTCTCCGCATTAAAACCGCCAGCGACGGAACGCCTCGATGGCTTCGTACTCCGTAAGCCCCAGCTGGTTGTACGCCCGGGCAGTTTCCCGGTTCCGCTGCTCGGCGCGTTGCCAGAATTCCCGGTCGTCTTCTCCCTGGAACATGACGCCGTCCTTCTGGCTCTGGTGGAAGAAGATGGCCTGGCGCTTCTTGTCTACTTCCTGGGGGCTGAGCGGCACCGCCATTTCAATTTCGTGGATTGGCCACTCCTGCCAGGCCCCGCGGTACAGCCACAGCCAGGTATCCTTGATGGCAGGGTCGCCCTTTAGCTGTTCCAGGGCCGAAAAAATGGCGTCCAGGCAGACCTTGTGGGTGCCGTGGGGGTCGGCCAGGTCACCGGCAGCAAAGATCTGGTGAGGGCGCACTTCTTTGATGAGGGCGATCACCAGGTCGATGTCCTCCTGGCTGATGGGTTTTTTCTTATGCTTACCGGTTTCGTAGAAGGGCATGTCCATGAAATGAATCTGGTCATCCGTCAGCCCGCAGTAGCGGGCGCCGGCCGCGGCTTCGCCGCGGCGGATGAGGCCTTTGATGGTCCGGACCACTTTGGGGTCCTTCTCCCGGGAAACGTTGGGATTGCGCAGGGCCGCAATGGCTTCCTCCAGCAGCGGGTTTTCCGTTCCTGCTTTCTGGTTGAATTCCTGGCTGAACTCGGCAAACCGCAAAGCGTCTACATCCGAAACCGCAATATTACCGCTGGTCTGGTAGGCAACGTGCACTTCGTGCCCCTGATCCACCAGGCGCAGGAAAGTACCGCCCATGCTGATGACGTCGTCATCGGGGTGCGGGCTGAAGAGAATGACCCGCTTTTTTGCGGGGTTCTTACGCTCCGGCCGTTGGGTATCATCAACGTTGGGCTTTCCACCGGGCCAGCCGGTGATGGTATGTTGCAGTTTATTGAACATCTTGATGTTCAGGTCGTAGGCTGACCCTTCGCGGGCCAGCAGGTCAGACATGCCGTTGTTGTTGTAGTCCCGTTCCGTCAGCTTCAGTACGGGTTTTTCAACTTCTCCGCTCAGCCAGACAATTGCCTTGCGGGTACTTTCATCATCCCAGGTAGTCGGCCCCACCAGCCACGGGGTCTTGAACCGCCGCAGCTCGGAGCAGGCCTCCTTGTCCAACAAGATGGTCAGGTTTTCGTGGTCCTGCAGAAAGGACGCCGGAACCACCCCGGTACGGGGGCCTTCCACCGCCGTACGGACGATGTCGGCTTTTTTGTGTCCCCAGGCCACGAGGACAACGCGGTGGGCTTTGCGGATGGTATCGATGCCCATGGTGATGGCCCGGGTCGGTACGTTGTTCATGCCCTGGAAGTCACCGGCGGCATCCACCCGCGTCAGGTGATCCAGGGTGATCAGGCGGGTGAGGCTGCGGGAGTTAGACCCCGGTTCGTTGAAGCCTACGTGGCCGGTCCGGCCGATGCCCAGCAGTTGAAAATCGAGGCCGCCGTGGTCCTTGATTTTTTCTTCGTAATCCATGCAGTGCTGGTAGACGTCTTCCAGGTCGATCCGGCCGTCCGGCAGATGAATGTTCTGCGGGTCAATGTCGACGTGGTTAAACAGGTGTTCGTGCATGAAATACCAGTAGGAACGGCTGTCTGAGCGTTCCATCGGGAAGTATTCGTCCAGGTTAAAGGTCACTACATTGGAGAAGCTGAGGCCTTCCTCCTGGTGTAAGCGGACCAGTTCTTCGTACACCCGGATGGGGGACGACCCGGTGGCCAGCCCCAGCACGCACTTTTGGCGGGCGTAGGCTTTTGCCCGGATAAGGTCAGCGATTTCGTGGGCAACGGCCACGGAGGCATCGCCGGAATCCCCGAATACTTCAACGTGCATTTTTTCGTAGCGGGTTACGTCCGTTCGCCCTACGTGGCGGTAAGAGATGTCGGCCTTTGCCGTCGTGTGGATAGGTAGCATGATCTTTAATTTGGCAGACCAAAACTAGGTATTTCAGCGCGAATTGCCCCGTTAACTTTGCCCTTAAATCCGGTGTGCACCAGCGGCCGCGCCCTAAAAGGTCAGCGAAAAGCCCAGGCCGGCCGCCCCGTTACCGTAAAGGGGCGTCACCATGGCTTTAGTTTGGTGCTTCTTTTGCCACCACCGGTGAAATTCCGGGACCATAATACCGCTGATGGCTCCGACGCCCAGACCAATGGCCGTATCCGTGGGAAAGTGCTTGAGGGCCCGCACGCGCAGGTAGGCCGTAATGACGCCGGGCACCGATGCCGCTCCGTACACCAGCGCCTTCTGCCCGCCACTCAGGTCCGGGTTGTGGTCAGTAATGATCTTGGCATAAAAATACCATCCCGTCGCCGTGGTACTTACGTGACCGCTGAAGGCACTGTTCTGGGCGTTTCCGTTCGTACGTTCCCCGAAGTCAACCTCCTCGTAATACACGCGGGGGCGATTCCGGTCGATACCGGCCGGCCCGAAGGGGGCGTAGCCATAAAACATGCCCTGTACCATCTGGGCCTCCAGGTACATCAGCGTTATGTCCAGCCATTCATCCCGGTATTTTTTCCAGGCAAAGAGGGTGAATGGTGCCAGTTGTCCGGTGATGAAAAAAAGATCCGACGTCTTGGCCGCCGCCGCCGCTTTGTCCGGGTTTTGCCGCAGGCCCCACCGGTCGATGCCCGGCACTTCTGCGGGGTCCAGGTTATCCAGGTAGGCTTGCGTCAAAGGCGTCTTCTCCCGGAAGTCAGCCAACTTGCCCTGGCTGAAATAAAAGCCGGCCGCAATGACGGGGATACTGATGGCGGGCCTGACCTTGTACAGCTTGGCGGGCGGGACAGAATCCTGAATTTGGGCGCGGACGCCGGTGCCGCATAAGCATAGAAGTAGCAGGGTAAGTAGTCGCAGGCGCATAGCGTATTCTCGGGTTGTCAGGATCATATTTGTCTCTAACGAGTACTGCAAGGTCTGGGTTCATCACCTGCCGGCAGGGTACGGCAAAATGTACCGTTACGGCTCAGGACAACGAAGGACGGCCGGGGGGAAATGCCGCGTAGCCACCGTCACCAGGGGGCACGCCCTCTTCGCTACGCAAAATGAACCACCGTCCCCTGGCATAGTCCCGTTAGTGGGCCTCTCCGTACAGCTCATTGCACCTGGTTTTGTGAATAACTTGTAAATGCCCCCAGCTGGCTGTGCATTAACTTTAGGGATCACATCTATCC
>JAUIIF010000326.1 GCA_030431945.1 Bacteroidia bacterium
CCGCCTTCCGTGCTTTCGCCAAAACCGATAGTGCTTCCATGGCCATGCAGCCTAAAATCCGTATCCTGTACAGCCGTCCGTACAAGAAAGGGCGCGATGTCTGGGGAGGCGACCTGGCCCCCTACGGTGAGCCTTACCGGCTGGGTGCAAACGAAACGACGGAAATCCAGTTCTACACTCCCGTAAAAATTGGCAATCAACTCGTTCCGGCGGGCCGTTACTCCATCGGTGCTATTCCCACGGCCGACAACTGGGAAGTCTTTTTCAGTGTCGATGTGGATGGCTGGGGTGTTTACGCCTACAAGCCAGAGCACAACATTGCGACGGTTACGGTCCCCACTGCTTCCGTCAGTGATGTCATCGAAAATTTCTCCATTACGCTCTACGAAGCTACTCCCGGTACCGTACACCTGAAAATGGGCTGGGACAAGACGGTGGTTGAAGTACCCATCGTTTTAGTTAAGTAAGCCTTTACCCGTTCAGCCATTGCGGCAGGACAAACGCAGAACAACAAAGCCTCCCCCCGAAATTTCGGGGGGAGGCTTTGTTATTTATACGGCATGAGGAATACTTCCCGGAAGAAGCACCGCCTCCTCCGCTCAGTTACCGGATAATGAGCTTCTCGACTTCACGGAAGCCATCCTTTCCTTCCAGTACCACCAGGTACATGCCGGCCGCTAATTTCTCGGTAGTAATGCTGTTTACCCCTACCTGCAGCTGGCGGGTCAGTAATACCTGCCCCGTGATGTTGGTAACGCGGGCCGTGTACCCTTCCTCATCAATGCGGATGTTGAACGCACCGTAAGCAGGATTAGGGAAGACTTCGTAAGCCACGTCAGTAGCAAAATCATCTTCTTCAACCGGCTCGAAGGTGCTGGTCTCCCGGTTGTCACCACCGATGATAACCCGGGTACCGTTACTCTGGCAGCCACCAAGGACGATGTTATCCAGGTGTACATAATCAGAATTGGCACTGGCATCACAACGGAAACGGACGCGTACGTTTGTTCCAAATCCGCCTGTTGCCGTAATGGTTACGCTTTCATTGTACAGGGTGTTGTTGCTGAAGTCCGTTCCACTGGCCCAGGTCTTTACCGTCTGGAAGCCACTGCCGTTATCAACCTGTAACCAGAAATCTTCCCCATTTTCCATACTGTAGGGGTAGTAGCTGAAGTCAACCGTCAGTTCTTCCAGGCTGCTCAGGTTATAAGCATCTGACGTCAGGACCGAAGAGCTGGTATTGTCACGCAGGTATACCGAACGTATGCCCTGGATTGGGCGGGTAGTGCTGCGGACACAGTCGGAGCCTCCATCGTTCCAGTTACCGTAGCCGGATTCGAAGTCGTCGCTTGCGAACGTGATGTCCGTACAACCTCCGCCGCCACACGGGGCACAGTTGCTGCCGCCACAGTCCACCCCGGTTTCGTCACCGTTCTGCACACCGTCATCACAGGTGGGGGGCGTTACACACGGCGTACAGCTACCGCCACAGTCCACCCCGGTTTCATCACCGTTCTGCACACCGTCATCACAGGAGGGGCCGGCCCCTCCACCGATGCAGAAGTTTTTCGTCTCGGTGCTGCCGAAGCTTCCACCTGATTCATTTACCCCAGGCCCGCTCAGGCTGTAGGAGCCATTGCCGTAGGCACAGCAAATGCCATCACCGTAGCTATCGTTGATGGTAAAGTCATAGCAGCCGTCGGGGAGGCAGAAATTCTGCGTAATGGTCACGTTGTTACCGTAAGGACCGCCACTGGCAATAGTAGCACCACTTGCATTCTTCAGCGTCCAGGTCGTTTCGCTGCCGTAGTTGTCCGTTACCAGCGTAAAGGCAACTTCCGTATCCGTACAGCCACCGCCGCCACCGCCACCGGGGGTGCCACAGCCGTTACTGTTGGCCAGGCTGGCGCGGGAACCGGCCAGCGCAGCTTTCATGCGGGTTTTCTGCCCTTCGGTGAACAGGTTCATACAGGCATCATCGGAGTAGTCCATGTAATTCTGGACCATATCCGTCGTACCACAGCTTACCGTCCCGATCTGGCAGCCGCCGTTGCTGGCGTCACTATCCGGGGTATCGCTGACGAAGTCGCTGGCGCCACAGCCACCGTCGCCCCAGATATGCCGCAGGTTAAGGTAGTGCCCGACTTCGTGCGTAGCCGTCCGGCCCAGGTCAAAAGGAGCCGTCGCGGTACCAATTGTTCCGAAGTAAGCATAGTCGACTACAACGCCGTCCGTAGCAGCAGCGCCGCCGGGAAACTGGGCGTAACCCAGCAGGCCACCCGCCAGGTCACAGACCCACATATTCATGTAGTCGGCGGCAGGCCAGGCGTCAGATCCTCCACTGGAGTTGAACTTAACGGGGTTTCCGGAAGTCCCGAAACTGGTAGAGCTGGTTGACCTGCGAATCACCCCATCCGTTGCGTTACCGTTAGGGTCCACCGTAGCCAGGCAGAATTCAATTTCCGAATCAGCGGCCTGCGGCCAGACGTTGTCAGCATCGCTGTTCAGCCGGCGAAAGTCGGCATTAAGTACGTCAATCTGACTCTGAATCTGCGCCAGGGAGATATTTTCCGTCGCATTATTGTAAACGACGTGCACGACCACCGGTATAGTCGTCAGGGCCTTATCCCCTTGTTCAGCCCGGAAATTACGGGTGAACTGCTCCAGGGCTTCCATGCGGTCCAGCGTCGCCGGGTCCTGTAAAATTTGCTCCTCGAGCGCCTCCATAGTACCGCAATCCCGCTGGGCAGCCAGGGATAAGGAGCCCAGCAGAACCAGGCTGAATAAGAGGAAAAAACGGGTATTCTTGAAATACATAAACAAGGATTAATTGTATATGCCCTTAGTTTGGGAACCGTTGCTGACAAACATGGAAACGCCACGGCTCTACCTGGACGGAAGAGCATTCTTTGACGATTACTATGTAAAAGAAGTTGGTTGGTTAGCGGCTCCGATTAGGTTTACTTTTCGGGCAATACGTGTTCTGAAATGGTTAAGCAGGATAAAGCTAGCGAAATTTCGCCTAAGAAAAAATTTGCGCCCCGATAATTCTGGATTTATTCATAAAATCCTTCATTTTTTGAGTCAAAAACGAGTTTTGCGCAATACAATTTTGCGGCGGGAACGCAGGTGCAAACAATCGTTAAGTCACGGCAAGCAGGGTAATGGCAGGTATCCCTGACGCGGGCACCAGAGGTGCCCTCGCAGGAGCAGCGCAGTTAAAATCAGCCGTCCACAATCACCTCGGGTTGCCCGAGCCAGGTATAACCTCCTGCCGTTTTTGGCTATTTAATTTCATTGTCCTGCACCTGCGTCCGCGCCCGACAAGCGGATGACCGATTTCGTAAAAAACACCTTTGCCAAAAACTAAAGCCTGCAGGATTTCATTAAGACGAACATGCGTCTGATCTCTATATTTTGTCTCCTTATCTTTTGCTGGGCCTGCGAGGGAAACACGGCCGCCCGCAAGGCAGCCCGTGGTCCTAATTTTGTGCCCGACGCAAATCATCTCTATTTCAAAAACACCCGGGCCTGGCACTACCGGGCCGAAGAAGTTACTAACCGGGCGACGATTTTCCGCCACGACGACCTGCTCAATTCCACCGCCCACCTTTTGCCCGTAATCATTGACAACTGGTTACAGGACCGGGCGGTCATTCGGTTTGAGGTACGCCCGGAAGTAACTGATTGGAACCTGCAGGTTGTCCGCCAAAACGGACGCCGGGACACCGTTGCCTTGTCCGTGCCGCCCGCCAACGAAGAACTCACGAATTTAGCGACCATTTTGCTGGGGAACGACGAACTTTACCTCCACCCATCCCCGGACACAGCCCTGCTCGCCTTCCCCGATGCACCAGGCCGGGCCGCCGCCCGGGTGGTCTTACTGGATTACTTACGGCTCGTCGGGCAGTAATTCCCCGTATTCTCCCTACATTTAGCCAGCGTTTCAGTGCTTGTCTAACTTCGATTACCTTCCCCATGCCCACCTCCAATTCTTCCACGACGCTTCCGCCCACCGACGCTAATCACTGGCTCGATGGCATGGAACCGGACCAGGCTGACGCCCGGGTTTCGGCTGCAATCCTCAACCAGGTTACGGATACAGCAGGACCTGACAAAAGCCCGGTAGAAACCAGCTGGGAAATTGGCGCCTACGTGGAATCCGGAGAAAATGACATCATCAACGCCTACGCCCGGGAAGAACTGGCGGCCGGTGCCGAAGCCCTTCTTTTCCGCCTGTACCACCAGCCGGAGGTAAAAGACATTGCGGAGATTCTTGAGGGCATCCCCCTTGCCGACATCTCCCTGCACTGCTCCCTCCGCTACCCGGGCCAGGACCCGGCCGAGCTTTTCCGCGACCTCGTCCGCTACCTCCGCCAGGAAGGCCATGACCTTCAGAACATTTCAGGGTCGGTGGATTTTGACCCGCTCCTCGACTGGTCAGAGCCCCCCTTCCCGCCGCTTATCCGACTGCTGTTTTTCGTTTCCCGCTGGATGCCGGAGTTCCGCGTCCTTCAGGTTAATGCTGCCGGCTTCAACAATGGCATTGCCGAAGCGGACGTGGAATTGGCCCTGGCCATTGCCAAGGGGGCGGAATACCTGCAACACATTCAGGAGCAGGGATACCCCGTTGCGCTGGCCAATCGCCACCTCAAATTCGCCTTCACCGTAGGCACTTCCTTTCACGGAGACATTGCCAAACTGCGCGCCTTCCGGGTGCTCTGGTCTAAAGTGCTCGAAGGGCTGGGGGTCGAGAATCCGCCCCCTGCACAAGTCGCAGCCCATACCGACATTACCACCCTGCAGGAAGAGGAAATGGACAATCGCCTGATGTTACGCCTGCAGGCACTGGCCGCCGATCTTGGCGGAGCGGACCTGCTCTTCCTCGCTCCTGCCGACGGTATGTTTGAAGCAGCGACGAAGGCTGGTCGCCAGCGGGTCCGTGAGGTGCAACAGCACCTGCGGGACGGTGCCCTGCAACCTTCCATTGACGAAAGCTACCTCGAAGACCTTACCGTTGCCCTCGTCAAAGCGGCCTGGTTACGGTACAAGCATATTGAAGACCAGGGAGGTTTTGCCAACGCCGTAGATTTCTAGCACCGGAAAGGTGTCTTTCCGCTTTCCCGCAATTGGAAATTTTCATTTATCAACATCCTTTTTTCCATGCCAATCATAACCAGCCAGGAATGGGGGAACACCCCTGACGGCACTGCCCACCTTTTTCGCCTTACCAATGACCGGGGCAACACCCTGCAGCTTACTGATTACGGTGGCATTATCACCTCCATCAAAGTAGCGGGCAAAGAGATGGTCATCGGTTTTGATGATCTGGCAGGGTACCTTGGTGATCACCCTTACTTCGGCGCCCTGATCGGGCGCTATGGCAACCGGATTGCCAGAGGGAAATTCAGTATCGGCGGGCAAACGTATACCCTGGCGATCAATAACGGGCCCAACAGCCTGCACGGAGGGGATAAGGGTTTTGACAAGCAACTATGGCGGGCGGAGACGGCAACGACTGAAAATGCCGCCCGGGTGACCCTCCACCACCTTAGCCCCGATGGCGACGAAGGCTTCCCCGGGCAGCTGACGGTGGCTTGTTCGTACGAATGGACGAACGACGACGAATTGCGCATTCAGTATGCGGCCACGACGG
>JAUIIF010000327.1 GCA_030431945.1 Bacteroidia bacterium
GGGTTAATTTTGACGACTTTGGCAGTTCGGACCACTATTACAAAGGAGCCTGGGTACTGCACACACTGCGGAACATGCTGAATTCCGATCCGGTTTTCTTTGGCCTGCTGCGTGATTTTTATCAGCAGCACCAACGCAGTATCGTCAGTACCGAGGAGGTGATAGCGTATTTCTCCGGTTACACGGAAAAAGACCTGCGTCCCTTCTTCACGCAATACCTGCAACATCCGGATATTCCCGTACTGGAGGTACGGCAGGATGGTCAGCAAGTGATGTACCGCTGGCGAACGCAAGTCGACCAATTCAATTACCCCGTCACCGTATTCATTGGTGAGGAACCAGTACGGCTGGACGCAACGAAGCAGTGGCAATCTATGGGCCAAGGCTCCACGAAGGCTATTAAAGTGGACGAGGCCCGGTTTCTCGTAAGCCTGGAAGTGGTGGAATAAGGTTACTGGTTTATTGGAAGGTAATGTGGAAGTTCACTGCTAGACAAATACTCCCTCTCGGCGGACGACCGCGGAGCAGCCCGGAACGGCATCAGGCCGCTACGCGTCCGCTTCGGCCGACGAGCGCTCGCATTTGCCTAGCAGTGAAAATGTGAAATAAAAAATAATCCAACTAAATTGAAATCATTTAAAGTTAATCCAATTGGTGCATCGATTAACACCGAAATTAAAAAGGAATTTTGGTTTAAAATACATATTACGACTGGTCCTGCATTTCATACCGAGTTTAAATTTACAATAAAAAGCAATCCATCATCAGATGAATTTAAAAGAATTACTTTTAAAGTAAAAAGAAACATCAAATCAGCTCTTAGAAACAACTCAACAAAAACAGTTGAACGGCACTTTGATGAATTAGTGAAATCGCCATTTGAAAAAGGTATTCAAAGGTTTATTGAACATTTAAATAGAAGCAGAATAAATATTTCGACTGATTTACGAATTGAGATTTTCGAATATGTTTTTCATGCTATAGACAGCAAGCCAATTGCTAACGAATTAGGAGTTGAAATAGCATTAAAAAGTGTTTTTGGAGATCAATTAAATTTTGATAAAGATAAAAGGATACAAATGGAGGAAATTTACTGAAAAAGATCACCAACAACACCCGCTATACCTAAGCCGGAGTGATTTGGCTTAGGTATAGTCACCAGACTTGACATGCGCTTCGGTAGTCTAGCAAAATGTTGGCAGTTACACTTTCGGGGTCTACCGAGGAGTGTAGGACAATTTAGACGTTTAATAAGAGGGTGCAAGTTCATCTTGCTATGAAACGGGGATTTCCGATCTTTAGGAAAACCTGATTTTCAAGACTAACTATGGATTCCGCATTACAGACTTGACAGATAATACCACACCAAGCCTCCTTCGAAAACGTTACTTAATTAGCAATTTATACTTGAATGGAGGCATTTTGGGTTTCTGCCCTTTAAAGTCCTCCCCCTAAATACTACCCCATGCTGCTCTTCAACTTTTTGGGCCCGGAAATGCTCTTTATTTTTTTTGCCCTTTTAGGTATTGCCTCCCTGGTGCTCTCTATCTGGGCGGCCGTTGAGATTGCCACTAAACCCTTCAAGCGCGAAAAGGACAGGGTAATCTGGTTGATGATCGTCTTGTTGTTTGGTTTAATCGGACCGATCATTTACCTCACCAAGCGCAAGGAGTTGCTGGCGGACCCGGAAACACCGCCGCGGGAATACCTTCCCCCGCTGGAAAACAGGAGTCCGGAGCGACTTTATGATGAGCGGACCGGCGATACCGATCAGTACGTGTAACTTCCCGGAAGCATTTGCCTGATTTACTTTACTATACCTAAGTCAAAGTGGTTTGGGTATTAACAAAAAGCTGTGAAATTTCTTCTCCTTTCGATTGGTACCCGTGGAGACATGGAGCCTTTCCTGGCCGTTGGCGACCTGCTGGCAAAGGCCGGCCACGAAGTGGTATGCGTCATGCCGGCACAGTTTCGCGACTTAGTGGCGGAGGCCGGGCTTGGATTTGCGCCGCTGGACCGGCGCTTTCTGGAGCTTATCGAAGGGGCTTCCGGCAAAGCCATCATGGGGCAAAAGGGTTCTGGTCTGCGGAGAATCGGACAGTTGGCGCAGCTGGCCCGGGAATCCCTGGGCATCCAGAGAAAGATTGTAGTGGAGCAACGGAATTACGTCGTCCAGCACCAACCGGACCGGATCCTTTACCACCCGAAGTGCATTTTTGGCCGGGCATGGGGCATGGCCAACCCCGGTAAAGCGACCGGTATCAGTCCGATCCCCAACTGGCTGCACCCTGTACGGGAATACCCCCACATTGCTTTTAGCACGAACTTTGGCCGCCGGGGCAATCTCTTTTCCTACCGCCTGGTAAACTTTTTTACGGCATTGATGTCGGCCAATTATAATAAGCCATTTGCGGCTGACTTCCCCGCGCTAAAGATCAATTACAGCTCTATCGCCAGGTACATGCGCGAGCAGGAGCGGATGCTGTACCTAGTTTCCACTACCCTATTCCCCCGGCCGGCCTACTGGCCGGCGCAGGCCCGGGTCATGGGGTACTTTGAGCGACCTAAAACGCGAACCTGGTCGCCCCCGGTTGAGCTGCTCGCCTTTCTGGAACGGTACCGGAGCCAGCCGATCACGTTCATCACCTTCGGGAGCATGGTCAATGCTGACCCGGAAAAAACCACGGACAGCATCCTGGCGGCCCTGAAGGAAAAACAAGTCCCGGCCATTCTGAATACGGCTTCCGGCGGACTGGTAGTGCGGCCGGACGCCCCCGACCACGTTTTCTTTATTGACAAACTGCCCTACGAGTGGATCTTCCCGCAGGTCCATAGTGTCGTTCACCACGGTGGCTCCGGCACTACGCATACGGCCCTGAAGCATGGTTGTGCCAGCCTCATTATCCCGCACATTATTGACCAGTTCTTCTGGAACAAGCGGGTAGCCGATCTCGGTGCCGGGCCACTGGGCGTAAAAGTCAAGCACCTGCGAAAAGACAATTTCGGTGCCTTGCTAACTGAATTACGGCAGAACAGCCGCTACCGGCAACGGGCCGAAGCACTGGGTGCGGCCATGACGGCCGAGGCTAATGTCGCAGAACTGCTGCAGGCATTGGCCGAGTAGGATAATGCGGTAATACTTCAGGACCGCGCTATACCCGAGACGAAGTGGTTTGGGACTTTCTAGCCGTCTCTTTTGTTCACTGGCGGCGTTGAAAATACTCGTCGGGGCTTAGGCCCCGCCTGCGTTTTTCGCCTAGCCAGCAAACAAAATAGCCAGACCATAATTGTCCCAAACCACTTCGTCTCGGGTATAGGTGTAATCTTCTACTCCCCGACGATCAGTTTACGCGTCACCCGGCCCGAGGGAGTAACCAACGTAATCAGGTAGGCGCCGCCCCGCACCAGGCCCGGGGCGGCTACCTCGATACGGTGCTCCCCTGCGGGGAGCTTGCCAAGAGGCTTGTGCTGGAGTAAACTGCCCAGCGCGTCAAATACCAACAGTTTAACCTCCTCCTGCTGACGCAGGCTAAAGGAAACGTTGAGTGATCCATCGCTGGGGTTCGGATACAGGACCAAGCCAAGTGAATTCTCCACGGGGACAGGTTCACTGCTCGCTGTAGAGCGGCTTTTTTTAATGGACACCTTAAAAATCAGGTTACTCGCATTACTCTGCGTTCCGTCGTTTTCAAAGAATATGTTGGGGCCACTACTGCTGATGCCGCCGAAGATGTATCCCACCAGGGTAGTATCCGTCGTCAGGCTGTCCAATTTCAGTACACCGTTGGCGTACTGTGGGAGGTTCTGACCTGGAATAAATTCGGCTCCGGCCCCGAGCAGGGTCGGCATTACTACCGGCAATTTATACTCCGTCATGCGGCCATCGGCATCCCTCACTACCCTGGCCACCGTATTTACGAACGGTACGTTATCATCCTGTACCAAGCCTTCTGCACCTGCATAAAACTGAGCGATTCCGCCAAAGAAAACCGTGTGCATTTTATTTTCCGCAGCAGCGTAGAGGGGAAGGGTGGGACAATGGTAATGATTGTAATATTGCTGGAAGGTGCTATCCGGATGGAAACCCGCAGCATCAACGTTCACCGGATGCAGAAAGGGGAGGTCAACGTCTTTTTGAAAAACGCCCGCGAACATAGTGATGCCCTCCTCACCATTTGGCAGTATTTGCGGTTCCGCATTGTAATCTCTCCGGTGCAGGTTATCGCTGTCAACGTAGGAGGCTTCATGCTCCACGGCGATCGTTTCCCCATTGTCCACGAGCTGGAACCGCCGGATTGAATTGGTATACTCCTGGAGGAAACCGGGGCCATGATCCGGGCCCATCGGGTTGTAGCGGCCAATAAATTTTTGCCCGCCCAGCAGGTGGTAAACGTCTCCGATT
Source organism: Bacteroidia bacterium (assembly GCA_030431945.1). Lineage (GTDB taxonomy): Bacteria > Bacteroidota > Bacteroidia > Chitinophagales > Saprospiraceae > Neolewinella. Next base: position 4,403 of record JAUIIF010000327.1, read on the forward strand.
TTTTTCAGCTGGCCGCCCGTCACCTGAAAAGCAGGGTCCGTAAGCTGCCGGAAATGATCCGTGAAAGCTTCTCCATTTATGACGGCGGCGATTACGGCCGGAACATTAATCGCGGTGAGTAGATCGTAAGTAGTGTGGTCTCCCGCGGTTGCACTGTACCCGTAACCGCCAAGACAGTAGAGGTAATCCCCCTCCTGGTAAAACTCCATATTGGTTGCACTTAGTTGCTCCTGCAGGGATTGCGGTAAGGAAGACAGGGGGGCAGACCAGCGTTGTTGTGCTACGGGATCAACGACAATTAATTGGTTGTTATGGCCCGCAAGGTCAAAAGAAGCCCAGGGCTGACGCCGGTGGAGCCCGTCTAACCGACCGCCGACCAACAACCACTTTCCAGCGTGCTGGCCAAAGGCGTACGACTGGAGTCCCCCTACACCAGGAATGACTAACGGCTCCAGGATAATAGCAAAGGGGTCGTCCTGGGCATGACCGCCAACGGACCAAAGAATACTCACCAGGAATAATGAATAACGGAAGATTTTACGCATAACAAAAACGGGTTTGGGCAAAAGTAGCCTGGGCCGGGAGCCGATTCTGTGATCTATATTACAGACGGTTGCGTTTAAAGACCCTGAAACCCTGTTCCTATGGTCAAGTTTGGTTCCCTTCTCCCCGGATTACTGGTTCTTTTTTCCTACTCCCTGGTTGGTCAGGATACCATCCCTTTCCGCCTTACGCCCCACAATAACCTCGCGGTGCAGGCCGTCCTGAACGGTACCGACACCCTCGATCTAATGCTGCATACGGCGGCCAACAGCCTTACCGTCATCAGCGCCGTAGCGGATGATCTGCAGCAGATCACCTGGGAGGAGGAAACGGAAGTCAACAGTTGGGGAGGAAGTAGTAAGGCACGGTTCAGTAAAGCCAACGTGCTCGAAATTGAAAATCTCCGCTGGGATAGTCTTCCGCTTTGGGAGACGGCGCGGTCCGGGCCCCAGACCATGGGAAAGTTCGGGTTAAACCTGTTTAGCGACAGGGCCGTCGAAATCAATTTTGACGAACGACTCCTGATCCTTCACCCCAACCTTCCCGCAGTAACGGAACTCTACGAAAAACTGCCCCTGGTCGAGAAAGACGGCTTCTTCTTCCTGGAGGGGTCCAGTCAGATAGGGGAACAAAATTTCCCGCAGCTTTTTCTCCTGCATTCCGGGTACGGCGGCACCATTTTGTACGATGACAACTTTGTTGCCACCAG
>JAUIIF010000328.1 GCA_030431945.1 Bacteroidia bacterium
TGGTCGGGGCAGGCCAGCACGCGGGGACCGAAACGCCCGGTGATGCCACGGGTTGCTTCTCCAGCTGGTACCTTAGCCAGTGAAAACCATCCTCATCATAATCGTCGGTGGCCGCTCGCGCAAAGCCTAACTTTTCGAGTACCCGCTGGCTGCCCAGATTGCCGGCAGCGGCGTTTGCCACCATCCGGGTAAGCCCTGCCTGCTCAAAACCATAAGCCACCCACGCGGCACCGGCGGCCGTGGCGTACCCGTTGCCCCAGTAGGCGGCGTGCAGACGGAACCCCAGGTCTACCGCTCCGTCGGGGTGTTCTTTCAGGCCGCACCAGCCCAACCACTGTCCATCAGTCTTACGAATCACAGCCTGGCGAAGGAATTGCTGTTCCTTTCCATTTTCCAGATACCGCAGCAGGAATTCCTGAGCGGCCTCCACGCTGCTGAATACTTCATCCTTGGGCAAAAAGCGCATTACCTGCGGATCGGCGTTGAGGGCGAAGATGTCCGGGGCGTCCGCCGGCAGGAAAGGGCGGAGCAGTAATGTCTCGGTGATCAGAGTAGGATGATCCATCTGCAACGAACGGTAAGTGCTACGCCTGTACTACCTTATACTCCCAGGTTATTTCTACGCCACCTGCTTTAAGCATCAGGCTTACGGAACACATTTTTTCCATGCTCAGCCGGCAGGCACGCTCCGCCTTCTTCTCGTCGATAGCGCCAACCAGGGTGTACGCCACGTGAATGGCGGTAAAGAGGCGGGGTTCTTCCTCCCGCCTGGTTCCGGTAACGGCAATCCGGATATCCTGCAGGTCCTGGCGCTGCTTCTGCAGCAGCAAAATCACGTCAATACTGGAGCAACTGCCCACTGCGGCCAGCACCAGTTGCATGGGTCGCATGCCGGCATTCTGGCCGCCGATGGCGACACTGCCATCGGTTTCAACGGTAAGGCCTTCTTCATTGGTAGCCTGGAGGTGAAAAGCGTTGTCCAGGCGGTGGAGGTTGACGGTCATGGGGAACGGGTTGCGGGTTGCGGGTTGCGGGGTGCGGGTTGCGGGTGTGGGGGGGGGCGGGTTAGTTGCTAACCCGCCCCCCGGCTACCAATTTACAGGCCGAAAGCTTCGGCAACGGGTTGATAAACGATTTCACCCCGCACAACGTTGAGTCCTTTCTTAAGTCCGGGGTCTTCAGCGCAGGCCTTTTCCCATCCTTTGTCCGCAATTTTCAGGAGGTAAGGCAGGGTAGCATTCGTGAGGGCCAGGGTGGAAGTATAGGGCACGGCTCCCGGCATATTGGCCACGCAGTAGTGCAGTACACCGTCTACGACATAAGTTGGGTCTGCGTGGGTCGTTGGCTTACACGTTTCGATACAGCCCCCCTGGTCCACGGCTACGTCGACCACTACGGAACCATCCCGCATTTCCGAGAGCATATCCCGGGTGATCAGGTGCGGCGCTTTTGCGCCGGGAATCAGTACGGCACCTACGATAAGGTCCACCGTAGATAGTTCTTTACGGATGTTGAATTCGGAGCTGTAAACCGTCCGGACGTTGGCCGGCAGGACATCTGACAGGTAGCGAAGCCGCTCCAGGTTGATGTCCATAAGGATTACCTGGGCCCCCATTCCGGCAGCTACTTTCGCCGCCTGAATACCGACTACGCCACCTCCGAGGACCACGACTTTTGCCGGCTTGACGCCCGGCACACCGCCCAGCAAAATACCGATTCCGCCCTTGGGCTTTTCCAGGTAGTTAGCGCCCTGCTGGATGGCCATCCGACCGGCTACTTCACTCATCGGAATCAGCAGAGGGAGGCTGCCGTTTGGCGATTCAACCGTCTCGTAGGCAAGGCAGATGGCCTTGCTCTTGATCATGGCTTCCGTCAGGGGGCGGGAGCTCGCAAAGTGAAAGTACGTAAACAGGAATTGCCCTTCACGCACCAGGTCATATTCTTCCTGGATCGGTTCCTTTACTTTTACGATGGTTTCGGACTTGGCGTATACCTCCTCAATGGTAGGAAGAATAATAGCGCCGGCTTCCACGTAGTCCTCGTCACTGTAGCCACTACCGAGGCCGGCTGTATGCTGCATATAAACGGTGTGACCGCGACGGACAAGCTCCAGGGCGCCACCTGGTGTCAGAGCGACTCGGTTTTCGTTGTTTTTAATTTCTTTAGGACATCCGATAATCATGGTCGGTTGCTGAATTATGAGTTGCGGCCGTTGCTTAGTGGTGAGCCGCAGATCTCTTGGTTAAGGAGAGTGGTGGTAAGTATTCCGAAAATCCGGAGTTGGCAGCGCAACGCGTTGCCCGTCATTTATCTGAATCCGGGACAACCCCGGGCAATAGTCATGTTATGAAGTTGCAGAATTTGGCCTGCCCACACTGCCGCTTGAACTTTTCCCGGCACCTGCGTTCGCGCCGTACCCCAACGTTGGCAGACAGGAACAGTACCGGCAGTCTGCTAATCCCCGGCGACGATCGCCAGTTTACCAAACCCGTTGGTTTCCATCCGGGAAATGTTGCGGATGCCGTAGAAACGCAGATCAACCACTTCCTTCCATTCCGGGCTGCGGATAGGATCATAACGGTAAATTTTTGAGCCGCCCGCCATCAGGTAAGATCCATCCCGCAGCACGGCAAAATCTTCCGTGCCGCTGACGCAGGTCGTAATTATCCGGGGGGCTTCGGTAAGCCGGTAGAGGTTTTTCTCGACAATCGTCCAGGAAGGCGTTTCCTTACTCACGTAGGCCAGGTTGCCGTTGGGCAGGCGCCGGAAGCAACGGCCGACACTGGTGGCCAGCGTGCGGGGCCGGTCAGTATCCGCAGATGCCAGGGCCAGGGTGTTCGGACTCCCCACCAGGAAGAGCGCCAGTTGCTGGCTGTTCAGCCACTCATAGTAACCGATTCCGTTGATGTACTTAAAGACCGGTCTGCCGTTATCCTGCAGGTTCGTCGGGAATTCCCATAGCCGCAGCACCGTATCCCGCCCGATGTATTCCTGGCGAACGGCACTGAAACGACGACCATCCCCCATGCCTTTGGGGCTGTATTCTCCCGCCAGCGTACGGGTCATCCGCGTCTGCGTCCGGTTGTTCAGGTCGAAGCTGAAGATGTCAGGTTGCTGCATTTCCGGCAATTGTACGGAGAGCAACAACACATTACGGTCCAGAAAATACGGCTGGTTATTGTAGCCTCGCTGGTTAAAAGCCGTCAGGTACTGCGGCTTGGTAAAGGTGACGGTAGTGTCCTTCACCGCTACGTCAAAGACGTAAACCTGGGTATTCGGGAGCTGGGCGTGCAAACCCGTAAAACCGAGCAAGGAAATAAATAGGCAAAAGAAAAGGCGCATACGTGGGTGTGGTTGGCTTGCCGGCAAAGATATGTTTTGCGCGGGGATTGTAAGCGGGTTGTTGACTTTGTTCTGCTCATCTGCAGCGGCCACCCTGCAGGCGATTCAACAAATCACCAGGATGCCGGGGTCAGATGGCTCGTAAACGGGCTACCCAATCCTGACCGACCAGTTCCTCATTGGCGGGCATCTGACCGGCGTACATCAGTTCGCCGATGGCTGCCACGTCCTGATCCCGCTTTACGCCAAGTACCGCCTGCACGTGCTTTCCCTTGGTGTAGAAGGCCAGGAAAGGTCCTTCACCGGGGGTTCCGTCAAAGACAATGCCATCGTAATCGGTGGCGTGACCGACGTAACGCAGATTAACGCCCTGCTGGTTACTCCAGAAGTAGGGCAGCATCGTGTAAGGCTCGGCGGCACCCGCCATATTCCGTCCGGCTACCCTACCCTGTTGGGCGGCGACTTTCCAGTGTTCGATGCGGGCCTCCCCTTCCCGGTCGGGGTACCGGGCAATGTCGCCCGCTGCCCACACATTTTCCACGTTTGTGGCCAGGTGGTTATTCACGGAGATCCCGCCATCTTTATATGCAGCCAGGCCAACCAGGTAGCTGGTTTCGGGGACAACCCCGATCCCCACGACGACGACCTCGGCCGCTAATTCACGGTCATCATCCAGCACAACACCCGTTACTTTTCTTTCTCCCTTTATGGCATTCACTTTACTGCCGAGCACAAACCGGACCCCGGCCGCCTCGTGCAATTCCTGAATGTAGGCACCAACTTCCTTACCGAAAAGCCGCTCGAAGAGTACCGATTCCGGGGCCACTACGGTAACGTCTCCCCCTTGTTTCCCCAGGCTCATTGCGGTTTCCAGACCGATGAAACTACCGCCGATGATCACCACCTTGGTGCCCTTGGAGACTTTTTCCCGGACTAGCGCCCCGTCACTCGCACGGCGCATCAAAAACACCTGGTGCAGGGCACTTCCCGGTATGTTAAGTTGACGGGGTGTCCCGCCGGTCGCAAGTAAAACCTTATCGTAGGTAATAACCTCTTCCCCCAGCAGCGCTATTTCCCTGGTGCCTGCGTTTACCTTCGCAACGATGGTATTTTCCCGCAAATCCACCCCCATTTTTTCGTAGAATGCCTCCGAACGCAGGGGAAGATCGGCCACGTCCTTACCACCATCCAGCAGGGCTTTGGACACGTGAGTCCGGTCATACGGGGGTAAGTCTTCCCGGGTAATCAGTACAATGGAGCCCTTGCTGTCGTGCTCCCGGATTCCCTCTACGGCATTGGCCGCCGCAATACCTCCACCGATTATGGCATAATCGTAATGCGACTGTGTGGAGGGCGCGGCCGCAGGTGCAGGGGCCGCGGCAACAGCAGGGTTGGGTAAACTGGCGAGCCAGATATTTCCCTCCCGGACTTCCGTTTGGAAGGTAGCAATACCGTCCATGCCCGGGGCTTCGAGCTGGCGACCATCCCGCACATCAAAACAAGCGTGGTGAAACGGACAGCGCAGACGATGCCCGCACAGTGCTGCGTTCTCCAGCGGCAGCCCGAAGTGGCTGCATTTTGATTCTACGGCATACACCGTACCGTCCACATTGGTCAGTAGTACTTTAAAATCTCCGTGGTCAATTTGGTGGGCATGGCCGGGGGGAAGTTGGGCGAGCGGAAGGACGGGGGACATGGGTTGGTCTTTTGATCTTCTGGTGTAAGGAGAACGGCAAAAAGTAGTTCACGATAAGTCGCAAAAATCTGGCGTCACCTTACTACAGCGATCGGCCCGGCACCGGTAATTGCTCCTTTGGGGATAGTACCCGTCCGGGCAGCACGTTGTTCATTTACCCCAATCCCGGCGTAAGCAGGAGAAGGCCCCACCCAAAAGTAGTCCTGGCACCTGATTACCAGGCGGGTAAATTCCGTACAATGCCTTTTCACGCCACCTTGCCGGGTCCGGGATGCTCCCTGGCTTTTGCACCAAAAGACCTTCCGCAAGCACCTTAAGCCAGTGCTTTCCGGAGTGCCTCCACTTCTTTACAGCCGATGAAATGTTTACGTCCGTCTTTCGTCGTCAGCTCCAACCCGTTCTGGCCGGCCAGGGAAACCCGGTCGCCATTGCCGTAGCTGAGGTTAGCCCCGTGCCACTGGGCAATCTCAGGGGTTTTTACCAGGTTACAGGAGACGACATTCTTCCATTTGATTTTGCGGGAGACGCGGTTGACCGGAGTCACCAGGTCGTATTTAATGCTTTTATCCGTCACCTTCACCTGCAGGCGCAGGTTGATCAGCC
>JAUIIF010000329.1 GCA_030431945.1 Bacteroidia bacterium
GCCGTAACGCAGCCAAACCCTCACTTCGTCTTCACCCCGCTGAAGGCGCTGAGCCTCCGTACCGAAAAAGGCGGAGCGTACCTGGCCTACGATGTCCTGAAGGTCAACGCCCAGGTAGCGGGCTTTTTCCTTCAGGGTGATGTTCATTTCCCGGAGGCCTTCCTGGTTGTTATCAACCACGTCAGCCAGTTCGGGCATCAGGGCCAACTCCTGCTTGAGGTCGGCAGTGGCTTGTTCGAGTTCCTGAATGTTTGTTCCTACGAGGCTTACACTTACGGGCTTGCCGAAGAAGGACCGCCCGCCGAAAGAAAGGACCTCCGCCTGGTCAACGGGGCCGACGGCCTGCCGGATGGCACGGGTCATCTGCTCCTGGGTGACGGGTTCCAGTTCTTCGCCGGGAATCATGGCCACGGTGATGCTGCCCTGGTAGGTCGTGGGGCCCACCTGCACCTCAATGCGTTCTACGGCCTGCTTACCTTCTTCCAGGTACGTCTCGGCACTGATTTCTTTCCCGCCCCGGTCGGCCGTGTTGGCAATGCGGTCGAGTAAGGCCTTTGTCTGCGATTCCGGCGTGCCGGCGGGCAGCTGCAGGGTGATTTGCACTTCGTCTCCCGGAATGATCGGGAAGAAGGTCGTTTTCACCCAGCCGGCCCGGACCACCCCGATGCTGAGGAAGAGAATGGCGACACAAAGGGAGAGGGAAATGAATTTATTGCGCATGGTCCAGGCAAGCACGGGAGCGTACAGGCGATCGCGCATAAAATCCATCAACTTATCGAAAGTCCGCTGCACCGCATTGGGCTTAGCGCCCTTCTGCAGGGCTTTACTGTGGGCAACGTGCGTGGGGAGAATGATCGCACCTTCCACCAACGAGAAAACAAGGGAGAAGATGACGACGATGGCCAGTTCGGGGAAAAAGTCGCCCAGGGAACCATCGAGGAAGAAGAAACTGGAAAAAGCAATGATGGTGGTGATGATGGCCGCAAATACGGCCCCCAGGACGTTATTGGTTCCGTCGATGGCCGCGCGGATGCGCGGCAGCCCTTTCTCGTGGTAACTGTAGATGTTTTCCCCGATCACAATACCGTCATCAACCAGGATTCCGATCACCAGAATCATACCGAACAGACTGATTACGTTCAGGGTAATGCCCAGTGCGTTGGCCAGGATAAACATGCCGGCAAAACTGATCGGAATGGAAAGAGCTACCCAGAAAGCTAAGCGCCAGTGCAGAAAGACGGCGAGCAGCAGGCAGACGATGAGGAAACCCTGCCAGCCATTGTTGATCAGGGTGTTGATCCGTTCCCGCAGGGTGATACTGGCATCACTGACGATGGCCGCGCGGATGTCAATATTCTCAGCGTTGAATTCCTCCAGGTATGCCTTTACTTTGTCCGTAATGGCCAGCATGTCCTCTTCCAGGGTATTCTGAACATTGACGTTGACCGAAGGAGAACCATCGAGGTAAGTGCGGTTCGGCTGATCAGCCCAGCGATCCCGTACCGTGGCGACCTGGCTAAGCCGGACGGTACCGCCATCAGCCGTGGTTTTCACGATGATGTCCCGCAGGCCATCTGCATAATATTCTTTATTCCGGGCCCGCAGCAGGAGTTCTTCTTCTACGCCCTTCACCGTCCCGCCGGTTACGTCTACATTCGTGCGGCGCACGGCATCGGCAGCTTCCTGAAAGGTGAGGCCAAAGCGTTGTAAGTCTGCTTCGCGGAAGGCAATTTCAATTTCTTCGTTAGGGAACCCGGAGAGCTCTACTTTACTGAGCCCGTCCATGGCCAGTAAATCAGCTTCTACCTGGCGAGCGGCCAGTTTCAGGGCCGCGAGGCTGACGCCATCTCCGGTCAGGGCAAAGGATATGGCCCGGCCCAGTCGCTCCTGTTTATAAACGACCGGGGGCTCCATGCCAGCAGGGAACGAACTGATGCGGTCAACTTCATTTTTTACGTCCTGCAGGATGAGTTCCGTATCGTACCCCTTCAGTACTTCCACCGTTACCCGCCCGCTGTTCTCAGAACTTACGCTGGTGTAGCGCTCAATACCGGTCAGGCCCTTCAGGCCTTCCTCTATTTTTTGAATGATGCCTTCCTCCACTTCTTCCGGGCTGGCACCGGGGTAGATCAACTGGATGCTGATGGTACGGCTTTTGAACTCCGGGAAAAAGGTGGCCTTCATCTGGGAAAGGCTGACTACCCCGAGGATCAGAATGCCGAACATGATCAGGTTGGCGGCGACGGGGTATTTGATAAAGTACGCTATGAATGATTTCATGGCTTGATTTTGCTGGGGGGTGAAGTCAGGAACAGTATGGGAAAACGAGGTGCCGGATGATTCGGACTGCTGATCTGGCCTGGTTGCCGGAGCAGTAGATTGGCTGGCGTAGCCGGCCATCCGTTACCGGCCACCGCAGGGTTAAGCTGAAACTATTTTGATACCGGAACCGGTGGCTTTTCCAGGGCTTTATCTTCGGCCGTTTTCTTTTCCATAGCTGCGGCTGACTTCAGGTTCACCCGCATTCCGTCGTAGGCCCCGGCAACATCACTCGTTAAGATTTTTGTGCCGGAAGGTAAGCCGGCAATGATGACCGTTTCCCGATTAAACTTGCGCACATTTACGGGTACGAGCGAGAGAAGCGTATCGTTTTTAACGACGAAAATTTCGCCTTCGTCAATCAGTAAGTCCCGGTCAATTTCCACTACGTTTTCCAGTACCCGGGCGTCGGCCTCTCCCCGCAGGAACATGCCCTCCCGCAGCTCCTTACCTGATACCCCGACAAAGACATTCACCGTCTGGGTACCGGGGTCGATCTGGTCGCCGATGCGGCGGATCTTTCCCGTCCACGAACCGGCAATATCTTCACTGAATAATTTCACTTCCCCACCCGGCTGTAAGAAATCAAGCTGGCTGAGGGGTACGGTAGCGACCATCTCGTAGTAGCCGGTGGCCATCAGCTCTCCGAGTTGTTGGCCGGGGCGGATGACGGCCCCCTCGTTGATGGCCGCCGTAGTAAGCACGCCGCTGAACGGCGCGTAAAGGGTGTACTTACTCAGGCGCTCCTCGGCGCTCTTGATTGAGTAGAACTGGGTGTAAAGGTTGCGCCCGGCGACAAATAATTTCTCGCGTTGGTTCTTGGCCGCCGGCAGGGCTTTAATCGGAGCGTCCACGTCGAAATTAGTCAGGTACGTTTCCCAGGAGGGAAAGCTTTCCGGATAATCAATTTTCAGATCGGGCATCATCATCGCTACCGCATTCATTAAGGTAGCTTTCTGGGCCTGCAGGTTCAGCCGTACTTCTGCGTCATCGATGCGCATCATCACTTCGCCCTTGCTGAAGTAAGTACCTTTCTTAAATGGCTTGGAGGTTTTGACGGCGCCCCCTACTTCGGTAAATAGGGCAATCTTATTGTAGGCTTCTAAACGACCCTGTACATCCAGTTTGGTGGCAATCTTACCATTATTGATGACCGCGACCTCCACACTCTTGATGCGCTTGGGAATCTCCTTTTTCATGGGCGCCGGTTTCAGACTGGCAAGGTACTTGGAACCGAAATACCCCCCCGCCAGAATAGCGACACCAAGGAGGATGGAAAAAATAGTGCGCGGAAGGTTACGCTGGCTCATGGTTAATACTTTTGGGGGTACTCAATTGCTGGTGGAGGTTATGATAAATCTGTTGTAAAACGTTGGTGCAAGTGACCAAGTCGTCGGCAGGGATATTCTGTTGGGCGCAGGTCAGGGCCAGGTGGGCGGCATCAGCAGCACAAGCCCACAGGCACCTTCCCTTTTCGGTCAGGTAAATACGCTTCTGCCGTCGGTCATCCGGGTCAATGACCCGGGTAATCATGCCCGCAGTATCTAATTGCTTGAGTGCCCGCGCAACGGTGCCTTTATCCTTTATCGTCGACATGGCAAGATCCTGTTGCCGCAGCCCGTCACTTTGCACGAGGTCAGAGAGCAAGCCAAGGTGCGTACTCTGGGGTTGAAACCCCTCGAAGTTCAACTGACCAGCAATCAAGCGAGTCAGCTGACGACCGACCCGGTTCGTCAGGTAAATTAAATTTTGCCGATGTTCTTGCAAAGTTCTGGATACTTGTTGCGCTTGCAACGAATAACGAATGGCAGCGCAAAGGGTTTTGGCATTATTTGCCTGATCGATGATTCTGCGAGAATTCTCTACAGATTCGGAATAATGTCCAATAAGTCACGTATTCGGTAAGCGGCACCAATTGTTGGTCCCGGGCCCCATGGCGTAGGGCGAGTTCACTACGCAGGGAAAGCGCTTGCCCTGCCCCGTGGTTCAGGGCGCCTGACGAAACGTACCGCCAGTCCTGAAATTTGGCCATTGCCAGGGGCCGGAGGGCCGACTTCCGTATGGCCCCTCGTAGGAGTTGGGCAAATTGTACAGACACCGCGGTTGGGCCGGTAAGGGGCAAAGAGACAGGCGATGTACCTTTGGGCGCAGGACGGCGCTACCCGAACTTCAGCCCACCGTCCGCGCGTAATATTATTCTATTCAGTATTTATCTATTATGTCAGCTACTCCTCTTAAAGATTTCTGGTCTGCTGCCCGCGCCGCCGGCGCGGCGGGTGAGCTGGTAAAACTTACCCTGAGTAAGCCTCGCCACGGGGCGGAGGAGCTGCCCCGCAATCGGTATGCCCGGTTGGTGGAGATAAAAAAGCGAATGCAGCTGCAGATTACCCATCGCTACGCCGACCGGGAAGAAGTCAAGAACCATAACATCAACGAAGGCCTGGCCCTGCTCGAAAATGCCTTGGGGCCGGATTACAGCAACGCCGATCTCTTTACGACGACGGACCAGCTGAGCCTCATCCTGAGCCGGAAGGGGAATGCGCGCCTGCAAACACAATCTCTGCACCCGCGCTCGCGCACCATCCTGCCCGTAACGCCAGAGGCTACGGCCACGCCCGGCAGCGTCATTACGGCCCCTACGCTCAGTAAGGAGCACAACCGTATAAAACACCGCGACATCCCGGCCAACCGACCCTACTTACGTGACCTCGGCATCGCGAACAATAAAGGGGAAATTCTTCGGGAAGGAAAGCGAAAATACAAGCAAATCAATAAGTTCGTGGAGATCATCGCGGGCTTGCTCCGGGAACATCCGTTACCCGCAGGTGCCCACATTGTCGATATGGGGTCCGGAAGCGGCTACCTCACTTTTGCCCTCTATGATCACCTGGTCAATAACCTTGACCTGGAGGTGAAAATCACCGGCGTGGAACTGCGCGGGCCACTCGTGGACAAGTGCCGGAAAATCGCCGTTAAAAACGGCTTTAAAAATCTCTTTTTTGCGCAAGGCTACATCGATAATTTTCGCCCCCCCAGTATCGATATGCTCATCGCCCTCCACGCCTGCGATACGGCTACGGATGATGCGCTCTACAAGGGGCTCGTTGCCAAGTCGGAAATAATGGTTGTTGCCCCCTGTTGTCAGAAGCAGGTACGTAAAGATATGCAGGTCCCCGACGAGCTGAAACCACTCCTTGATAACGGTATTCTGCTGGAACGGCAGGCTGCCATGCTCACCGATGGCCTGCGGGCGCTCCTGCTCGAAAAGGAAGGGTACAAAACCAAGCTCTTCGAATTCATCCCGCTGGAGCATACGG
>JAUIIF010000330.1 GCA_030431945.1 Bacteroidia bacterium
CGGAAACTTTCATAAGCTGGATCAATAGTTGGTGGTTAATTGTTGCAAGTTAGTGGTTTTTGGTCAAAAATACGCTTTTTTGTTGGTAAAATAGGAGCGGTATTAAGTTTACTGAAGGGAGGGAATTTGGGGGCCTATAAACGTTCTCTCTCTCCAAGCGGCCTGAAGACAGTAGCGGCAATGGTTCCTTGCCGAGCGTAAAGGATGTATTTCACCCGTTTGCCTGATAAATGTCATTGCTTCTTTGCTAAAGAACTACCAACTTGGCCATTGCGTGTTGAAACAAGATTGTTTCTGCCTGGAACTTCCTCGGTGCTGTTGCCTGGCTTAATAACCAATAGCTAAAGATCAGATTATGAAAACGCCAGTAACTACTATTCTGAGACAAGGTGGAGTTTATCTTTTATCCTTTATGCTGTTGTTTCACACCTACAGTTGTACCTACTTTAAGACCAAAAAAATATCATCTGACTTCGAGGCCAGTATTAAGGATATTGGAGAATTACATAAATATTTTATTCTGCACGATGGCATAAACCTCTTTAAGATTAATGACCTGTCGGTGGACTCCGTTAACATTTCGGGGGAATTGATGGTGATTAATGAGCCCTTTTATTATACGCAGAACAGATCAGCTAGAGTAAAAAAAGAGGAAAAGGGGATTACGAATGAGGTGCATATTTATCTCCGGACACCCGCTGAAACTTTAACGATAGGGTATGCTGATATTCCGCTTGAGGAAATCAAAGAACTCAGGATCATAGATATCGACACCGGAAAAACGGTCGCTTCCTACATCTTTGGTAATCTGGGAGTTGCTGCTGGTGTGCTGGTAATAATCTCGATTATTGCATTTTTGACTAAGAGTTCGTGTCCCTATGTGTACGTCAACAATGGCGAAGCTTTCATTTTTTCAGGAGAGACATATGGTGGAGCCATCGGCGCGAATTTAACCAGAGACGATTATCTGCCCTTGCCCGGGTTAAAAGTTGTTGACGATACTTACCAGTTAAGAATTACGAATGAACTTAAAGAAAGGCAGTATACGGACCTGGCGGAGTTAATTGTAGTTAATCATTTGCCGGAACATAGAACTCTATTGGATAAAAGCGGTAAGGTCCATGTAATTGGTAACCAGGAAGCTCCACTGCGTGCCAAATCCTATAGTGGCAGTAATCTCCTGCAAGTAATAGCCGAGAAGGATACTGATTCCTACCTGTTTAACGATGAAAATTTTTCTGAAAACGGGCTGATTCTAAACTTTAAAAAGCCAGCAGCTGCACTGACGGGAAAATTATTGCTTTCGGGGAAGAATACCCTGTGGTTTGACTACGTCGTCGGCGAGTTTTTTGGCAAATTTGGTGGCTCTTTTGACAGTTTCATGGACCGCCAAAGTAAGATAGCAGCGGCAGACCGCCTTAAGACCATACAGGACAATAATTTCCCGCTTTCTGTTTATGCTAAGCACCAAGGCACGTGGAAACTGATAGATTACTTACCAACGGTCGGCCCGTTAGCTTCCCGCGATTTTGTCATTCCCATTGACCTGCAAGAATATCCGGGCGAAGAAATTGAAATAAAAATTGAAACAGGTTTCATGTTCTGGGAACTGGACCAGGTCGCGCTGGACTTTACGGATGATATTGACCTGAAAACTTATCATTTGTCTCCTTTTACCGCTACCGGATCCGGTGGAGAAAATTGGCAGGCAGCCCTCCTGGAAACGGATGGAGAATCCATGTCTCAGGAGAGGGTAGGAGCGGTAGCCGATTTAAGATTTTCTGTGCCCCCGGCAGCAGACAATCAGGTTCAGTCAACCTTCCTGCACACACGTGGATATTATGAATTAATACGAGACTTCAGCGGGCTGCCAAAATTGGTAGAACTGAATAAATTTAAAGACCCTTCCTATTTTTCCTTGTTTTCGAGGGCTGGCTATCTGAAAGTTCTGGCGAGGGAAAGAGAAATCGAAAAGGTCGAAGTCGTTTCGAACTAAAATTTAACAACACCCTCTGGTGACCTGTAATTCAAGAATTGGTACTGTTCTTGGCCGGCTTATTCTATTGCTGTGGCAAGAAACAGGTCTTTGCACCTCCGTTACGGCGGATGACTTAAATGCTTTAATTACAACGTACCGGATCAATTGCCGCTGAGTATGACCTTACCAGAATCAACAACTGACAAAAAAGTAGCCATAATCCCCCAAGCTTCGCGCATCGTTGTGAACCGACGTGAGAAAGTGGTTTTGCAGCTACGGGTGCTTTGGCAAGTGTTTCAGGTATCCCTGCAGCAGACGGGGAATCCTCTTACGGCCATCCAAATGATCTGGCGAATTAGGGAGAAGTACCAAACCATTTTCGGAGAACCCCTGATGACTAAAATAGCCAAAGTAGACGGGCGGTTTTTCTGGCGTCTGGGCGCAGCAGGGTTTCCTTCACCGGCATCGGTAAGGATGCATCAGAATGAAGTCAGCCGCTTTATGCCCGGAACATCCCCCTACGGCCTGCGAACACTGTTGTTCGCCATCACCAAGAAATGTGCACTGAATTGTGAGCATTGTTTTGAGTGGGAGCACTTAAACCAACAGGAAGTACTCAGCACGGCCGATCTCATCGAGATTGTCCGCAAGTATCAGGCGTACGGTACTACGCAGATAATGCTAAGTGGTGGTGAACCCATGCTTAGGGTAAATGATATCTATAAAGTACTGGAGGCAGCGCTTGGAGGCACTGATTTCTGGATTATCACTTCCGGAGTTGGGTTGACCGCAGAGCGCGCTAAGCGACTTAAACAACTAGGTCTGACCGGAGTTATGGTTAGCCTCGACCACTTTGACGCCAGCCGGCACAATGCTTTCAGGGGTTTTGAAAATGCTTACGACAGCGCCGTCCAGGCGGTGGTCAATGCCAACCAGGCGGGCTTGGTCACGACCTTATCACTCTGTGCCACCAAGACCTTTACCACGGCAGAGAACTTAGCCCGTTACATGGAACTGGCGAAGACCCTGGGGGTCTCCTTTGTCCAGATTCTGGAACCCAGAGCGAGTGGCAGGTACCAAGACCAGGATGTTGAGCTAGGAGAAAAGGAGCTGCTCTTACTGGAAAAGATGTATGCGGATTACAATACCTCTTCAGCCTTTCAGGACTTCCCCATCGTAAACTACCTGGGTTACCATCAACGCAAGGTAGGTTGCTTCGGGGCGGGAAATCGCTTCTTTTACATTGACACTGATGGGGATGCACAAATCTGCCCGTTCTGTACGAACAAGGTGGCTAATGCCCTCCAGTTTACGGCAGAGGACATGGTGAGCCTGCTAGGCCAGTTTGGCTGTCATGGATTTAAGCAAGGACAGCTTTGATTGACCGGTACCGCTGCCATAGTCGCCTGAAATATGTTTGGTAGGGTTTGCCGTTGCGCCTGCGTCCTTTTCCCTGGCACCTGCGGCCGCGCCCAATTGCAGATGTTAACCTACCGTCACATTATCTCTGCCCGCTGGTTTGCCATTTGCATATTGCTTACCTTTGCGCCTCAATTCAAACAGAACCGCATATGTCCGCAGCCGCGACCGCAACCAACTACAAAGTAAAAGACATCAAACTGGCCGATTGGGGCCGCAAGGAAATCCGTTTAGCTGAAGCAGAAATGCCCGGCCTGATGTCTCTGCGTGAAGAATTTGGCACGACTAAACCACTGAAAGGTGCCCGCATTGCCGGCTGCCTGCACATGACGATTCAGACGGCCGTCCTGATCGAAACACTGGTGGAACTGGGGGCTGATGTTACCTGGTCTTCCTGTAACATTTTCTCCACCCAAGACCATGCTGCCGCTGCCATTGCTGCCGCAGGAATTCCCGTGTTTGCCTGGAAGGGAATGAACGAAGAGGAATTCAACTGGTGTATCGAGCAGACGCTGCACGCCTTCCCCGGCGGCGAGCCACTGAACATGATCCTCGACGATGGTGGAGACCTGACCAACATGGTTTTTGATGACTTCCCCCACCTGGCCGCCGGGATTAAGGGGCTCTCCGAAGAAACCACCACCGGTGTTCACCGCCTCTACGAGCGCATGAAGAAAGGCACCCTGGTGATGCCTGCGATCAACGTAAACGACTCCGTAACCAAGTCGAAGTTCGACAACAAGTACGGCTGTCAGGAATCTGCCGTTGACGCCATTCGCCGGGCTACTGACGTAATGATGGCCGGCAAAGTGGCCATCGTTGCCGGATATGGTGACGTGGGTAAAGGTACCGCAGCCTCCCTGCGCGGCGCCGGCGCCCGGGTAATCGTGACGGAAGCGGACCCCATTTGTGCGCTGCAGGCTGCCATGGACGGCTTTGAAGTGAAGAAAATGATGACTGCCATTCACCGGGCCGACATCATCGTTACTGCCACCGGCAACTTCAACATCCTCACGGAGCAGCACTTCCGGGCGATGAACGATAAGGTCATCGTTTGTAATATTGGCCACTTCGACAACGAGATCGACATGGCGTGGCTCAATAAAAACTACGGACACACCAAGGACCAGATCAAGCCGCAAGTCGACCTCTACAACGTGGAAGGTAAGGACATCATCATCCTGGCCGAAGGCCGCCTGGTGAACCTTGGCTGTGGCACCGGCCACCCGAGCTTCGTTATGTCCAACTCCTTCACGAACCAGACCCTGGCGCAGCTGGAACTGTGGCAGAACAGCGAGAATTACGAAAACAAGGTCTACATGTTGCCAAAGCACCTTGACGAGAAAGTAGCCCGTCTGCACCTCGCCAAGATCGGCGTGGAACTGGAAGAACTGAGCTCTGCACAGGCGGAGTACATTGACGTTCCGGTGGAAGGTCCGTACAAGCCGGAGCACTACCGTTACTAAACAGCACTAATGGCCTTTGGGGCCATAAAGTCTTTGGCGGAAGCGTCGATTCTCCTGGTGAGGATCGGCGCTTCTGATTTTAGCGGGTTACGGGATTAATTCCTTAGTTTCATCACCTGCTCCAGGATGTTTTCACAGACCTGGTGGGTGCGCAGGTCCTGTTGCGCTCTTAGGGGGGAATACCTTTTGTGCCGGACAGCAGCGAGCCATTCGTCAAGCATATCAATAAATCCCCGTTTGTACAGGGTCGGCTCCCAGTTGCCGAAGCCCAGCGCTTGGTGCTCACCATTGTTGTACGCCACTCCCTTGTGTAAGTCTTCAATTTCCACTTTCAGGCCGGGCGCATAGTACTCAATGTTTTCTTCCGTTTTGCCACTTACCCGGTTCATGCTTCCGGTGCAGAGCGTGCCGCCGGCCGTCCATTGCACCTGCAGACTGGTCAGTTGATCGCCCTCCATTTGCGCGTGGACGTGGAGGCCTTCCGGCGAAGCATCAGCCCAGAGTAGGAGACTGTCTACCACGTGGATGAAATCATCGTAGATAAACGTGCGCGGCTCCCCGGGCAGGTTCACGCGGTGCTTTTGCCAGTTTACGTGCTGCGGCTGAGGTCTGTGCCGCAGCTGCTTTATCAGCGGTGCGTAGCGGCGGTTAAAGCCAACGAAGAGCGCCACGTCCTGTGCTTTGGCTACAGCAAATAATTCCGTGGTTTCGGCGAGGGAATAACTGACCGGTTTGTCAATGAAAACGGGAATACC
>JAUIIF010000331.1 GCA_030431945.1 Bacteroidia bacterium
GCTGGTGCATATTCCAGCGCTACCGTGCGCAAACACTCCCGGGCCAGGATTGGGGAGACTTCTCCCCCGTTTTCCTCCAGACACTGACAGATATCCTCAGCCATCCGGCTAAAGATATTATCCTGGGCCCTGGCCAAATTAAGCGCTGCCAGGAAGAAACTGATGGCAAGAAGCGTTCGCACTTATGCTTTGAGGAGGCTGGTAAACATTTTCCTGACTTCGCTGACTCCGCTTAGCTTGTAGCGGGCACCGGTCCGGTCGGCACCAACCTTAATACTGATGCCATCTTGTGGTAAGGCCGAGAAAATATCTTCATCCGTGGCGTCATCGCCGATGCCCAGAACGAAGCCCCAGCCTTGCTTACCCACCCAGTGGCTGGTCGCCTTTCCTTTATTGACACCGGCATTTTTTATCTCGACCACCTTATTGCCCTCCAGGACCTGCAGGTCCTGATTCTGAATCAGGTAAGAGAGCATATCCCGGAATTCCCGGACACGCTTCTGCCCCAGGTCGCGGTCGATGCCGCGGTAGTGCCAGGCGAGGCTGTAATCCTTAGTCTCAATGAAAGAGCCCGGGGTACGGGCGACCAGGTTATCAAGCAGCTCCCGGACTTTAGGCATCCAACCGTCCACTACGTTAGGGTTCAGGTGCCATTCGCCCTTTTCCTTCATCCAGACACCGTGTTCGGCGGCCATTTCCACGTTAAGGTGGCCAAGCCATTTCTCCAGGGTATCCCGGTCGCGACCGCTATTGATAACGACGTTATTCTTAGGGTCGGCGGCTAATCCTTTGAGCAATTTCAGGACTTCGTCGTCCGGGCTTACGGCCTGGGGGTCTTCGTGGAAGCCCATCAGGGTACCGTCATAATCAATGAACAGCAGGCGTTTGTCTGCGGCCCGGTATTTGTCCAGCACGGCATCGAGTTCGCTGTGTGCGAGATGGGTGGTATTGGCCATCTTGTTTTTGTCTTTTAATTTTTTCTGTTCTTTGATGAAGGTGGCCGCCCAGTGTTTTACGTCGTACTGCTTAAGCTTCATCTGCATGATTTCCATTCTCAGGCGCTGCTCCTCACCAGACATTTCCAGTGCTTCCAGCAGCGCTGACTCTATTTCCTGGGGGCTTTGCGGATTAACCGAAATGGCACCGTCGTTCAGTTCATAGACTGCTCCCGCCATTTCACTGAGGATAAGAACTCCGCGTTTGGAATCTTCCTTAGCGGCAATGTATTCTTTGGCTACGAGGTTCATTCCGTCCCGGAGCGGCGTAATCAGGGCAATGTCTGCCTCCCGGTACAAGGTGGTCAAAGCAGCAAAATTCAACGACCGGTAATAGTAATGGATCGGCATCCAGTCAAAGGTGCCGTACTCGGAGTTGACCTGGCTCACCAGTACGTCCACTTCTGCCTTCAAACTTTGGTACTGGTCCACATTGGCCCGGCTCGGGACCACAATCATGATCAGGTTAACCTTACCAATGTATTCCGGGTTGTTGCGGATGAAACGGCCGAAGGCCCGGACCCGGTGAGGGATGCCCTTGGTATAGTCCAGGCGATCAACACTCAGCACGATTTTCCGACTGGCATGCAGTTTGCGTATTTCACCGCTGCTCTGATCAGTAGCGGCATTATCATCGATGTTGGCGTATTTTTCGTAATTGATCCCCATGGGGAATACGTCAACATTGACTTCCCGCTCTTCGATGTGCAGCCGGCCGAACTTGTGTTCGTAACCGGTGATCCGGTAAGCTGCCGACAGGAAATGCCGCATGTAACCAAAGGTATGGAAGCCTATTTGGTCAGATCCCAGAATACCGTCCAGGATTTCTTTGCGCCAGGGCAAAATCCGGAAGACCTCGTAACTCGGAAACGGGATGTGGAGGAAGAACCCGATGCTGATGTTCGGGAAACGCTCCCGGATCAGTTTCGGCAACAGCATCAGCTGGTAGTCGTGCACCCACACCATGTCATCTTCCCGCAGGTGCTTTTCCGTTTCCTGGAAGAACTTATAATTCACCTCCTGGTAAGCGGCCCACATATCATCGTTGTACGCCGTGTACTCGGTGAAGTAATGAAAATGGGGCCAGATGGTCTTGTTACTAAATCCTTCGTAGTAAAGATCGATTTCCCGCTCCGTCAGGAAAACGGGGGCCAGCTTACGGCTGGCCAGGTCATTGCGGATGCTTTCCTTTTCCCACTCATCGTGAATGTCCTGCCCGGGCCACCCGATCCAGAGTTTATTGTAGTCATCATCTAAAGAGTTTAGCCCGGTGGCCAGGCCTCCGGCGCTGGGGTGATAATGCAACTCCCCTTCCGAACGATTAATCGTAATCGGCAGGCGGTTCGAAATAATAACTAATCTTGACATGAAGCGTAGGTAGCTGGGTGAATAGAAAGATCATAGCGCGCAGCCAATTTAATTCCCATTATGGTGGCAAATCAGGCAGCGGTTACAATAAGGCAACTTTTGGCCGTAAAACAAAGAAACGGCTGATCCCTTTTGTCAGGAACCAGCCGTTTCACCAGAGGTTTGGTCAAAATCAGGAAATTATGCTTCGACCTTTTTCTTACGCGGCGTTTTGAAGAACTCCTTAAGCTGCTTTTCCGTCATAAAGCCGTACTCCATCCAGGTAGTCATCGTGGTTTTTTTGATGTCCCGGTAGTCTTTACCCCGCTTATTGGTATAGACTTTCAGCAGTTCCTTCGTGTACTTGCGGGCAAGGCCCCGCAGTTGCTGGTTAAAGGTTTCGTTGCCGAACACCTTGATGTAGGCAGGAATCTGCTTTCCGGTAATTTCGTACCACTGCATGTATTCCTCTTCGGAAGTACCCAGGCCATTCGCCAGTTTGGCAAAATAACCATAGATCGTCTGACGAATATTTTCGTTGAAGTTGCTCAGACCGCTGTGCTTCGGCTGTTCCTCCTGGATAGCTTCCTGGACGTCCGGGCTGACAAAACCGTCAGCATGGATTTTATCCGTCAGGTTGAAATAAGCCGTCAGGTCGTCCTCCAGTGAACGGTCTACGATAGCGCCGAAGCGTTGCTCTTCTTCCGGACCGAAAGGTACCGCACTGTTATTTTTCAACTCCAGGATAAACCCGAGAATAACTTCAGAAGTCCCTTCGGCATCTGCCTTCCGCTCCCGGTTGAGGGCTGCCACCAGTTCCGGCAACATTTCTTCCGTGGGCGTGAAATAAGCACCGTAAATGGCCAGGGGCTTGAGAATTTCTTCGCGGCCGGCAAATTCCGGCCGGGTCACCATTTCGTGCAGCGTAGGCAGCAGGGCATCGTTGTTCAACTCACCGCTGACCCGGAAGAACAAAAAGTCGATCAGGGCAGTCGTATGCGAGGTGAGTTCCGTGGTGTTAACCGGGAAGGGGGCATAATGGTAGTTCCGTCCGCGGAACTGCCGGCGGTACCGGCGCTCAATCCGCCGGCGGCCTTCCATAGTGCGGGCATCGTTACTGCGTTGCCCCTGCAAGAACTGACGAACACGCTTACTGGAAATGCTGTTGATCAGGCTGGTGACAAAAATATCGCTACTCAGCGCAAAACCACATTCCACACTCTGACCGATACGGTTACGGAGTTGATCAAAATTGCTGTTTTGAGCAATGGCCCGGAGGATTTCACCAAAATGGTTGTTCTGCCTGGCGTAGTAATAGTGCTCCGTAATTTCTCCACGCAGCACGGAGTAGCCGAGAATCCGTGGCAAAAACAAGCCTTCAAAACGCTCATCCAGTAATTTACGCTCGAACGATTCGATTTCCAGCGGGCTAAAATCAATCATCTGCTGGTAAGCAGCTTCAATCTGCGGTTCAAATTCAAGCTTGAGTGCATCATAATACTGATCCTCTTCCTCTTCCAGGAAACTGGCTAGATTAGGGTGCGCCTGAATGGCTTCCGCAATGGCGTCAAGGTGTTGGCTGTAGGCTTCGTTAAGTTCGTACATGATTACAAAGGATGCTTAAGTAAAAAGAAACCTGATAATGCCATTTTCAGCATTATCAGGTTACGGCACTCCCGTGAGTGCACTGCAAATGTACGCTTTTACCCGGGATAATGTTGCAGCGGAAAAGAAATTGTTTCCCGGTCCGGCCCGCAGGTCACGCCCGTTCCAGCGCTTAATGTCCGCACAGGCAGCGGAATACCGAACAAATCGCTACCTTCCACCTTAAGAAAGAAAACCATACACGACTATGAAGAAAATTGGCATCCTTTACGGCCGGGAACGGTCCTTCCCCCCCGCCGTGATTCAACGGATTAATGACATGAACGTAGACGGGATCATGGCGGAACCGGTCAAGATTGATAAGGTCGGCCAGGGGCTCAATCCGGGCTACTCGGTCATTATCGACCGGATCAGCCAGGATGTCCCTTTTTACCGGGCGATGCTGAAGAATGCGGCCGCCACCGGTACTGCGGTGATCAACAACCCTTTCTGGTGGAGCGCCGATGAGAAGTTTTTCAACAACGTACTCTCCGTCGGCCCGGCCGGCGTTCCGGTACCGAAAACAGTACTCTTACCCAGTCATGAGTTACCTACGGACACCTCCGGAGAAAGCTTCTCTAACCTCGCCCATCCACTCGACTGGCAGAGTATCTTCAACTACATTGGCTGGCCCGCTTACATGAAGCCGCACGATGGCGGCGGCTGGAAAAGTGTTTATAAGCTGCAGGGACCGGACGATCTCTGGAAAGCACACGCGGAGACGGGACAACTCGTGATGATGCTCCAGGAAAACATCGATTTCACCAGTTATTTCCGCTGTTACTGCATCGGCCGGAAGTACGTCAAGATCATGCATTACGAACCACGGAATGAGTTCCTGGATCGCTACAACTGCCACCATGACGTGAGTGACGAGCTGATGCAGACGATGCACGATTACGTCATCAAGCTTAACGAATGGCTGGGATACGACTTCAATACCGTGGAATTTGCCGTGCGCGACGGCATCCCGCTGGCCATTGACTTCTGCAACCCTGCGCCTGATGCCGATAAATTCAGTGTGGGAGAAGAGAACTTCAACTGGGTCATCGAGCACGCTGCCAAGTACGCCATCGAGCGGGCACAGGCGGCAGAGCCCGGAAAAATGAACCTTACCTGGGGCAAGTTCATCACCGAATCCGTCAACGGCAACTACAACTTTGGCAAGTAGCGCTCCCTAAGCGCAACCTGGTGATCAACATGAGTCATCCCGAATTTTCACGGCGCTATTTTAAGCCCTGAAAATTAGTTAAGGGTATACCCTCCCTGCGCCTTTCCCTTACCCTGCACCTGCGGCCGCGCCCCCTACTGTTTGCGCAGGCTGATTTCCTTGATCCACAGGCCGGTATCCACCTCGTCCGCATAGCCGCCAAAGCAATGGAGTCGTTTCGCATTTGCGGGAATGTAGAGGCTGTCTATCTGTACTGTATTCCAGGCTCTGGGGTAAACTTCCTTGCGGGCGATCCGGTCCGCCACGGGCAGCTGCCGGGTTGGTGCGGCTGCAAGTTGCTGAAAAACGTTGTACTGCGCCAGGCTGTCGACCTGCAGGCCCAGCCGGACGGGAAGTGCAGCGTGGTACTTGACGGTGGCGGTATAATAGCCATCC
>JAUIIF010000332.1 GCA_030431945.1 Bacteroidia bacterium
CTGGATGGCCGTGACGGTGTGGGTCTGTTCGCCCAGGGCCACTACCGTCAGGCAAACACCATCGTGGGCGAGGCTTTGGTCAATCTTTAATTCCCGGCTAATGGAGGATTGCACGGTAATGTGGATGTTATTCCCCTCCTGCTCTATGTCAGTGATGGTGCCAGCAGCTTCAATGATACCTGTAAACATTATTATTTGTCTTTACGTGAAAAACTATTAGGGCAATCGCAGGATCAGTCGTTCGTAGGCTGAAGCGATCTGACTCATCCGCCGAACGCCGGCTTTGCCAGCCAATCCATCGGCAGACAACCCAGCTCGTACCTCACGTGTCGGCCGACGATCGACTTTGCGATAGCCCAGGAAAAACTATTTCGGCCCTTCCCTGAGTAGCAACAGCATTTATGCCGAACGGTTAAGTAGCTGGCCACGAATATCAGGTCGACCAACGTTGGCAGGCTACCCGATGATGATTTCCGAGAAATCAAAGGGCACCGTAATAACCACTGCGCGTTTTGTGTAGAAAACACCCGTAGTCATTTTTTTGCCATCGATGATGTACTTGGTCGGTGGGTGATTCAGGCCGACAAAGCGGATTTGTGTCTCCCGGAAGCTGGCGTTAAACTCTCCGTGAATAACCTGGGTGACAACCGTTTTTTTGCCCTGCTGCTCCACCTTGTAGGTACGTTCCGTATACTGACCGGCCTGGTAGCCGTACCCCTCACCAGCATCCCAGTAAAAGGTGCTGGATCCTTGAGCGGCGGTGAAAACACTAAGTTCCAGATGACGTAGTTTCCGCATTTCGCCCGTGTGTTGCACGATCTCTACGGAAGGAACTATTGCTCCGGCCCGTACGTAGACAGGAATGCGATCCGGTCGGATTTTTGCCTTGATTAGTTGTTTGCCGGCCAGCAGGTCACCCGACCAGAAGTCATACCACTGCCCCTTGGGCAGGTATACCTGCATGGTTTTTATTCCCGGTTTTAGTACGGGGGCAACGAGTAAGTCTTCTCCGTAGAAGAATTGGTCTCCGTACTTGAGGCAGTTGGGGTCTGTCTGGTCGTAAAAAAACAGGTTCCGTAAAACCGGAATCCCGGTGTTCAGGTGTTGCCGGAAGGCGCTGTACAGGTAAGGCAATAACTGGTAACGCATCTGAATGGCGCGCCGATTGTGCTTAGTTGCTTCCTTGCCGTGTACCCAGGGCTCCTGGTCCTGACGGTTGTTTTTTTCAGCTTCTTTGACGGCAGCTGCTTCGACTTCAGCGGCTCCGTCCTCATTATTACCCATGCTGTGGACCCGCATTACGGGGTGAAAGACGGCTAACTGCAGCCAGCGGGTCATCATCTCGGGAGTTGGGTCATCAACGAAGCCGCCGATATCCGTACCCACGAGGCTGTAGCCACTGATGGCCATGCGCAGACACTGTCGGTTAGCAATTTGCAGGTGTTCCCAGCTGGCTACGTTGTCTCCGGTCCAGAGGGCAGCGTAGCGCTGCCCGCCGCTGTAACTGGCCCGTCCGAGCAGGAAGGGACGTTTGGCGGGTTGTAATGCTTTAAGGCCATCGTAGCTTGCCCGGGTCATCTGCATGCCGTAGATGTTGTGGGCTTTCTTATGGTTCGTCGGGGCTCCGTCGTAGTCATGTAGCACGTCGTTCGGGAACGTCAGGCTGTTGACTTTAAACATGGCCGGCTCATTCATGTCATTCCAGAAACCGCTGACGCCCTGCTCGACGTAGAGCTCCCGGTAGAGTGGTCCCCACCAGTCCCGTACGTAAGGGTCCGTAAAGTCGGGCCAGACACACTCCTGGGGCCAAACGGGGCCGACCATCAGTTCTCCGGAGGACCGGCGGCAAAAGACGTCTGCTGCCATACCTTCGGCGTAGACGGGGTAATCTTCGTCTACCCGAATTCCCGGATCGATCATGACGACGGTTTGAAAACCATCTGTTTTCAGGTCGCTGATCATTTGCTTGGGGTCCGGGAAATAGTCTTTGTTCCAGGTGAAGCACCGGTAGCCGTCCATGTAGTCGATGTCGAGGTAGATGGCATCGCAGGGGATCTTTTTAGCGCGGAAGGTTTGGGCCAGCTCCCGCACCCGCTGTTCCGGGTAGTAGCTCCACCGACACTGGTGAAAGCCCATGGCCCAGAGGGGCGGCAGTTCCGGCAGTCCGGTTAATTGGTGGTACTGGGCGGCTACTTCGTTGAGCTCCGGACCGTAAATGAAGTAGTAGTCGAACTCTCCACCTTCGGCCCAGATGGTCGCAACGTCATTTTTGTGGGTGTTGAAGTCGAAGTGGCTCTGGTAGGTGTTGTCCAGGAAGACGCCGTAGGCAGCTCCTTTGCGCAAACCGTAATAAAAAGGAATACAGCGGTAGAGGGCTTCGTGTCCTTTGCCGAAGGCAAAGGAGTCTGCCGTCCAGTTCGAAAACTTGGCTCCCTGGAGGTTGGTGGGCCAGGCTTTGTCCCCCAGTCCGAAAATGCTTTCTTTCTTGTCCGTTTTCAACTGGATACGGACCTGCTCCAGCCCCCGGTTGAGGGTGGAGCGGCCGTAAAAGCCTGCGGCATATTCGTGGAGGACTTGCCCCGTTATTTTGTCCGAAATGGTCAGTTTACCGTCGGCTTTGGCCAGGTTGATCCGCAGGGCCGGGGTGGTAATGGAAAAAGCTGCCTTCTGCTCCTTGATCTTTCCGCCGGCATCCTGCGGTCGCGCCGCTTCACTAATGGCGTAACTGAAGTCACGGTCCGGCGTTCCGACACTGAACCTGATCCGTACCATGCGCTCACTCCACAGTTCGAGCCGCAGCTGTACGCGCCCGGTACCTCTGACGAGGAATTTCTGACCGCTTTCTTGCAGGACTTCCGTTACGGCACCAAGTTCGTGTTCGTAGTAAACGTCCTCGTAGCGATTGGTACCCAGGGCATCCTTTTCGTGGGTAAGGTGGGGGTCGGGAGCAAAAGCTTCTTTCCGGATTTTCTTTTTCGTTTTCGCCATCTTGGGGTTGGTCTTCTCGGGGTAAAAAACGTGACGGGTAGGGAGCTTTCCGGCCCCGGCGCTTATTGATTCGCCGTGGTCCTGCTCGCAATCGACGCGCAAGGTAGGAAAGCTTGGGGAGTTCCGTACCTTGTCTGCCCTATGAAGCTAATTCGAAACATCGAGTCACTGGTCGCCTTTGTTGGTAAAGCTGCCGGTTTACTCAATCTTTTTCTGATTGCCCTCATCGTCATTGACGTTAGCCTGCGAGCAGTATTCTCACTGACCGGCGCCTGGGTGATTGAACTGGAATGGCACTTGTTTGCCGTTATCTTTCTGTTGGGCATCCCTTATGCTTTACAGCAGGATAAGCACGTGCGGGTTGATTTGTTTTACGAAAGATTCAGCCACGGAAATAAAAGAATCGTCAACCTGGTCGGTACGATCTTTTTTCTGCTCCCCTGGGCCATCGTACTGCTGGTAACGGGATGGCATTATGCTTACGAAGCATTTATTTCCGGGGAGGGTAGTCCGAACCCCAACGGGATACCCTATTTTTTTCCCATCAAAGCCATGATTCCGCTGGCCGCCGGCTTACTGATTTTACAGGCCATTGCTACCGGGATCACCGTTTACCTGGAGCCTGAGGGGCAGGACCTGGGCCTGGCTGACGAAGAAGCGGAATAGCATGAGCCTCGCTGTACTTGCCCTGATCCTGTTTGTTAGCATTTTCTTGCTGGTGCTCTATGGCTACCCGGTGGCCTTTACGCTGGGGGGGCTTTCTCTCCTGTACGCCTTTTGTTTCCTTGATCCGGCGGTGCTTACCCTGCTGCCAAACCGCGTGATGGGCGTCATGGACAACTCCGTGCTCCTGGCCGTTCCCCTATTTGTTTTTATGGGGATTATGTTGGAGAAAAGCGGCCTGGCGGAGCGGATGTTACGAACGATGGCAGCCTCTTTCGGCCGCGTTCGTGGCGGCATGGCGGTAGCCGTCATTATTGTCGGGGCCTTGCTGGCCGCCTCTACGGGGATCGTCGGGGCTACGGTGATCACGATGGGGCTGATCAGCTTACCCCCCATGCTCAAGAAGGGCTACCCGCCCACCATTTCCACCGGCGTAATTGCCGCTTCGGGTACCCTCGGGCAGATTATTCCCCCTTCCGTAGTCCTGGTGTTACTCGGCAGTGTCCTCGGTGTTTCCGTCGGCAAACTATTTCACGCAGCGTTATTGCCCAGTCTGTTGTTAGTGGGCGCTTACGTAGGCTACATTCTGGTGCTGGGTTTGGTGAAACCCAACTGGTTTCCCCGCGGAGAGGAGGGACGACGTGACTGGAACCGGGCTTTTTTTGTGGACCTCTTTCAGAGCCTTTTCCTGCCCCTGCTGCTCATCGTAGCTGTTTTGGGCTCCATCCTCTGGGGGCTTGCTTCCCCGACCGAAGCGGCCGCCATTGGTGCTGCCGGTGCCATGCTACTGACCTTCAGCCAGCGCAAATTGCAGTGGTCTACGGTCAAAGATGTTTGCCGGGATACCACGCACCTGACGGCGATGGTCTTCATGATCCTGCTGGGGGCCACTACCTTCAGCCTGGTATTCCGGGAGCTGGGCGGCGATCAATTTTTGCTTCAACTGATCGAGCAGGGGAACCTGTCGGAATACCAGTTTCTGGCCCTGGTCATGGTCGTGGTCTTCATCGCCGGCTTTTTTATCGATTTCATTGAAATCGTCTTCATCATCGTGCCGGTCGTTACCCCCATCTTCATTGGTTACGGTACGGACCTGATCTGGCTGGGTATTCTGCTGGGCATCAACCTGCAAACGAGCTTTCTTTCGCCTCCCTTCGGTTTTGCCCTTTTTTACCTGAAGGGCGTAGCGCCGCCGGAGGTGAAGACAGTCCATTTATACCGGGGCATCTTACCCTTTCTGATCATCCAGGTGCTGTTGTTGGTAGCCGTGGTAGTGTTTCCCGAGTGGCTGGGTATGGGGTGATCGGCAGCAGATGCAGGCGGAGGCGATCCATTTGTTTCGGGCGTAGCAGGGCTGGGCGCGGCCGCGGGTGCTCAGTAGGTTATGGGGGCAATCATAGCAGCACCCCTCCTGTAAAACCAAGGAGAGGTGCTGAAAAGCAGGCTAATTAATAAATCCGGAAAATATACCTTACGCTGGCACTCAGTTTAGCTTAGCTGCGATCATTACACAACAGTATTCCGTCTTCAGCATACAGAAGGTCATAGTTGTCCTCAGCAGTTTCCACCTCCAGGTAATACTGGATGGTGTTGTCCGGCAAGCGTAACTGCTCCGGCGCATCATCAAAGGTGGCGCCAGGGAAATCGTTTTCCAGGGCTGCCGTTACGGCAACTGGAAGTTCCGAAACCGCTACTTCCGTAGCACTGAAGCTGAATACCCAGTCCAGGCTGAAGTATAAGTCAACGTCCCGCCCGGGGCCATCTTCTAACTCTATTTTGATAAAATACTGGTCATTACAGCGGTCTTCCCGTTCCGGCTGTCCCAGGTTATATCCCCCGTAATTGGCACTGATAAAAGTGCGGATACTGTCCGGTAGCGTAAAACTGCCGCCATTGCCATCGTTGTCATCGTCGTCGTCGTTGTCGTCGTCGTCGTT
>JAUIIF010000333.1 GCA_030431945.1 Bacteroidia bacterium
CTTGCTCCGGCAGGCGGGTTTCCCCGCCTTTCTCGTGGACGGCGGCGGCGACCTCCTGCTGGGCGCTGCGCCGCCCGACCAACCCGCCGGCTGGTTCATCGCGTTTCCCGGCTCGACCAAACAGCATCCTTTCGCCAACACCGCCATCGCTACCTCCGGAGACACCTACCGGTACCTGGAGTACCAGGGAGCACGCTACAGCCACCTCATCGACCCCCGCACCGGCTGGGGCGTAAAAGAGCAGCCCGTCATCACGGTAATGCACGAAAAGGCGATGGTGGCGGATGGCCTGGCCTCGACTTACAGTTTAGGGGTGCCGGTCATCAGACGGTACCGAAAATACAGTTACCGAGGGTCCTGGCATCTACAACAGGAAAACGGAAAAACGCTGCCCGTTACCTACGAATAGCCTCCGGAAGCTACCACCGGAAAGATACTCCGGCACCAACATGTAATGTTTCGTAACCGTGTTTACCGCTTTCTGAAGAAAGCATGCTTTTTTCCTCAATACTGCGGTTGTACGCTGCCTCTAGCCTGAACTGCAGGCACTTGCCCAGGTTGATCCCGGCGCCGAATCCAACACTCCCTCCGAGGTGAAAGCGCGAAAAAAGGTAGTTGTTCATGGCTAACCTGGTAGTCGCCAGAGGCGAGATCGGGTCTTTGGCGGCGCGTGCCCTTACGCTTCCCGCCAGGGCGTAGCCAGCCGTTACTCCCCCCCAGCTGTAGAGCACAATTTGTTGATCCGCCAGGGGTAAACTGTATTTCAGTGCCAAAGGCACTTCCAGATAATTCATGCGGACCTGGGCGTCAAAATCATGCGGAACGTAAGCACCGAGCAAGCTGGGCACCCTTCCGTTCCGGAGACTAATGCCCCGCTGGGTTTGCTGAAGGCCCGAGCGAAGACTGAGATGATCAGTAATTTTTGTTTCTACTACCAGTCCGAAAATAGTACCAGCCACCTTATCGTGCCAGCCAAATTCAACCGGTAGCCCCCCTTCCGGAGAAGTCAGGCCGGAAGCCCCTGCAAGTACCCGCCACCCAATCATGGTCTGACCAGATAAGGGAGCGAAAAACAGGAATAAAAAACAAGTCAGGAATAGCGAAAGCGTACGCATCAGTTAGGGTTAATAGGAGACGAAAAAGGCAGCCAACCGCTACGCAGGAACATTAGTACCTGCGGCCGGCTGCCATCGTATATGTCCGAAACTGTCCGAACGTGACCCAAAACCAGCTTCTTTTTGTTTAGCCAGGCAAATTAATAGCTCAGCACCTGCTATTCATCTGCACAACTTGCCCGAAAAAAACCTGTAAAAGCCCCTATTTAAAAAATCTAGCGAATTTTCGCTAAATAGACTTGCGTAAGGCTTGCCTTACCGCAGTTCAGTCCCTAACTTCGCAGCGAAAATTCGCTAACGCATTTTTAAAATTTCGATTATGTCCAGTGTACTTGCCGAGCAAAAAGTCTTAAAAGGAGGAGAGTTCCTCATTGCCAACACGCCTCCCTCCGCCACCTTCTCTCCGGAGGATTTCAGCGAAGAACAGCTGATGGTAAAGCAGATGGTTGCTGATTTTATCCAGCAGGACATTGTCCCTAACCTGAACAAGATCGAAAAACAGGAAGACGGTATTGCCGTAAAGCTCCTGGACAAAATGGCCGAACTGGGCTTACTGGGCAGCCATATGCCGGAAGTGTACGGCGGCTTGGAAATGGACACCAATACCAATACCCTCATCTGTGACGTGATGGGCGGCAGTTCGGGATCCTTCACCGTTTCTTTTGCTGCACACACGGGCATCGGCATGCTGCCGATTCTTTACTATGGTACGGACCAACAGAAAGAAGAGTGGCTGCCCCGGCTGATTACCGGCGAGTTAAAAGCAGCCTACTGCCTGACGGAGCCCGGCTCGGGCTCTGACGCCACCGGCGCTAAAACCACCGCAATGCGGGACGGAGACGAGTGGGTACTGAACGGCCAGAAAATGTGGATTTCCAACGCCGGCTTTGCCGACGTATTTATCGTTTTCGCACAGGCGGATGGTGATAAATTCACAGGGTTTATTGTTCCCCGCAACCTCGAAGGGCTCACCCTCGGCGCGGAGGAAGAAAAACTGGGCATCAAGGGCAGCTCCACCCGGCAGGTCTTTTTTGAGAATGTGCGCATTCCTTTCGATAGTTACCTCGGTGAAATCGGCAAGGGGCACCTCATTGCCTTCAACGTGCTGAACGTTGGTCGTTTCAAGCTGCACGCCCTCAGCGTCGGCGGCAGCCGCCGCGCCCTGACGATTGGCATCAATTACGCCAATGAGCGCATCCAGTTCGGCCAGGCCATTGCCAATTTCGGGGCGATCAAGTACAAGATCGCTGAAAGTGCCATCCAGATTTTCACCGGGGAGTGCTCGCTCTACCGCGTCAGTCAGCAGATTCAGGATATGAATAAAGCCCTCATGGCTGAGGGTAAGAGCTTCGCGGAAGCGAAGCGCCTGAGTGCCGAAGAGTACGCCATTGAGTGTGCGCTGCTTACATTTATTGGCTCCGAGTTGCTGGATTACACCGTGGATGAAGTCCTCCAGATCCACGGCGGCATGGGGTACAGTGAAGAAACCATGGCCCCGCGGATGTACCGCGACGCCCGCATCAACCGGATTTACGAAGGTACCAACGAAATCAACCGCCTGCTCAGTGTCGATATGCTGCTGCGCCGGGCGATGAAGGGAGCTCTTGACATTGTAGGCCCCGCCTGGAGCGTCCAGAAAGAACTGGCACAGCCAGCTGACACTACCGTACCGGAAGGCCTCTACGGACCTGAAATCAAAGCAGTAACGGAGTTCAAGAAAGCCATCCTGATGGTCGTCGGTGCTGCCGCCAAAGCGCAGATGGACGGTAAGATCAACCTTAAGTCCGAGCAGGAGATCATCATGAACGTAGCGGACATGCTTGCCGATCTGCTCAACGCCGAGTCTACCCTGCTCCGCCTGCAGAAACTCCGCGAAACGGGTAAGGCTACCCAGCCTCAGGAAGTGCTGGATGCCGTCCTCAAGGTCTACCTCCACGACGCCAACGCTCGCATCGCCAAGAATGGCCTGGATGCCGTGGCTGGCTTCGCCGAGGGAGATTTGCTGGATACCTTCGTTGCCGGTATCCGTCGGTTTACGCAGTACCCTCCGCAAAACGTCAAGGCCCTGCGCCGGATAGTGGCAGACCACTGTATCGCCGCCAATGAATATGCGCTGTAGAATGTATTGAATCCATCTGCCGGTCGGGTAAAACGGCCGGGATGACTAAGCCCCTTTGTCCACTGGACGAAGGGGCTTTTAGCATTATGCCGGCGGCCCTGCCGGCGCAAGTCTGCGCTAAACCTAATTCGGGCTGGTATAGTCATTACGTTCTTACCTTAAAAGAGAAGGAGGAGGAGGGAATAATTAATTTTCCGAAGTCATCGGTTCGCACTAAGCCTGAGGCTTCGTACTTTCCGGGCCAGTCTTCACAATCCCCTCTACCCATGAATCGCCGCCACTTCCTCTCCGTTACGCCCGCGCTGCTGCTTAGTCCCGCCTGCCTGCACCTGCGCGCCGCCGCCCCCCTGAGCGAACGCCCCAGAGCCGCGCTGATCGGGTGCGGATGGTACGGCCGGATGGATTTGCTGCGCCTCCTGCAAATTGCCGACGTTGAAGTCGTGGGCCTGTGCGATCCGGACCAGGAGCAACTTACGACCGTGGCGGCGCTGCTCCGCCAGCGGCATCCTGACCAGCAACCGGCCACCTTTACCCAACACGAAGAATTGCTCCGGCAGGCCCGGCCGGAGCTCGTCCTGATCGAAAGCCCGGACCACTGGCACGCCCTCCACGCGGTCGACTGCCTGCAGGCCGGCTGCCACCTCTACCTGCAAAAGCCGGTCAGCAAAGACATCCGGGAAGCAGAAGCCATCGTGGATACGGCCCGGCAACGCCCCGGCCAGGTGATTCAGGTGGCGCTCCAACGCCGCAGTACGCCCCATCTGCTGGAAATGAAAAAACGGTATATCGACACCGGATTACTCGGGGAAGTGCACCACGTAGAAATGTGTTGTTATTACCACATGCGCGACCGGGCCATCCGGGAAGTCGCCCCCGTTCCAGCGTCCTTCGATTACGAACGGTGGACCGGTCCCGCCCCGCTCCTGCCTTATAAAGGGACCCCGCACCGGCGCTGGCGTGCCTTCGGGGCCTACGGCAATGGTATTGTGGGCGATATGTGCGTGCACTACTACGATGCGGTTCGTTGGCTGCTGGACCTGGGGTGGCCAGCACGCGTAAGCAGCCAGGGCGGTATTTACGTCCAAACGGCCGCCGACGCCACCATCACGGACACCCAAACCGTCGTCTTTGAACACCCGGAACGTAAGCTCAATTGTCACTGGACCCACCGCAGCTGGGGCCAGGCCCAGGACCCCGAGTGGCCCTGGTCCTTTACCCTGTACGGAGAAAACGGCACCCTGATTGCCGACACCCACAAGTACGAATGGCGGCCGGCAAAGGGAGAGCCCGTACGCGTAAACGTCGCGTACGAACGTGAGCAGTATCCGGAGGACGTGACGGAGGAAGGGATCGAGCTGCACGTCGCGCCTGCTACGCGGGCGCACCTGCGCAACTGGCTGGCCGCCATCCGCGGCGCAGCTTCTCCCGCTGCCAGTCTGGAAAACGGTTACATCTCCACCGCCTCCTGTATCCTGGCGAACCTGAGCTGCCAGCTGGGCCGGCCATTAACGTATGATCCGGTAGCCCGGGTCGTCAAGGATGATCCGGAAGCAACAGCACTGCTGGCGGAGGAATACCGGGCGGGGTGGGTAAGGCCTTAACGCCTACGGCCGCACTTCATTCCCCAGCCCCACCAGATTAGCAAACAGGCGGTAGGCACCGGGTACGCCGGCCGGCAGCTCCCGGAAGAAGCTGTAGCCAGTATAGACGTAGTGCCCTTTGCCGTATTCAGCGACCAGCAGGCCACCGTCGTGGGCAGGCTCTCCCGGGTCGTTGCTGGAAATGATGGGCGTGTAGCGCTCGTCCCACTGATTCGGGAAGTAAAGTCCCCGTTCCTGCACCCAACCGTCGAAGTCGGCACTGGTGATTTTATTGGGGTAGTTCAGCACGGGGTGTTCGGGGGCCAGAATGCGTACCTCGGCTTCTTCCACCGTGGTGCGGTCGCGACTGATTTCCATTGGGTACGGGCCCATTTCGTTCATCGGGATCCGGAGGCCGCGATTGACGTTGTACTGGATCACCAGGGTACCGCCGTCCTTCACGTACTCCAGCAGGCGCGGCTGCATATTGGGCATGTCTTCATTCGTGTTGTAGGCCCTGATGCCGACGACAATGGCGTCGAAGCCACTGAGGTTGCCCGTGGCAATGGTCCCTTTATCGAGGGTGGTGACCTTGAACCCGATGTTTTCCAGGGCTTCCGGAATGGCGTCTCCGGCACCGGGCAGGTAGCCGATGTTACGGCCGGCAATTTTCAGGTCGAGCTTCGCCACGGGGGCACTGGCATCCAGATCCGCCAGCTGCACGGGAATGTGGTCGTGGGCAATTTTCACCAGTTTACGGGTGTAGCC
>JAUIIF010000334.1 GCA_030431945.1 Bacteroidia bacterium
GGGCTGCCAGGCGAAGTCGTCCTCGCCGTCGTCCTCGTCCTCATCCTCGCGGCGCCCCTTGCGGCGCGTCGATCGAGCCATCGTGTCTCCCCAAGCAATGGGTGGGTCAGGTCACCCTGAGCGGCAAAAATGGCGCCACCCAGGACTTTCCCGCCACCGTCGCGACTGGCCCGGCTGTAAGGCCGGCGGGCCGTATCACCAGCATCCGGGTCTTTGCGCGAGCGCGTCTTCAGATTCGTCAGGTTGTTCGCCGCTGCCCAGCTGGCGGCGCGCTTTTCAGTAATCAGTACGTTGCCGGAGCTCATCCAATCCTGAATGGCCTTGGTACCCGCAGCCCCCAGGTCACCGTAGCTGCCGTCCACCATAATGATGGTGTTGTAGCGGCTCAGGTCCGCACGGCCTACCCGGTCCTGCGGCAGTTTGGTTACCGGGATGCCGAAGCGCTGGTCCAGCAAGTGCCACGCTTCGCCGGCGTCGTAACTGCTGGCTCCCCCTTCAACGATGATGGCGATTTCCGGCTTGCGTAGCGATTGGTAGGCCGAACGGCTACCAAACATCAGGCCCTGCTCCGGGCTGCCGGTATTAACCCCGGTAAAACGCAGGCCCGTGGCGTCGGCCACGTCATCAATCAGCCGGTGCAGCTCCTGCGGGGTCAGCGTCTGATTGTTTTGTACCGGAATCATGATGGTTCCCGGCGCAAAAGTTTTACCATTGATGGTGAAGGCTTTGTCACTTACTTTAACGTTCACCCCCGCATCCAGCAGTTGGTAGGCAGCTTTGGGGGAGTAGTAGTCGTCAGGGCCTAATAAATAGGCGTAGCTGGCAACGGTGGTACCGGCTACTTCTTTTTTCATCGTACCGCCAAAGGGCATCCAGTCTCCACCCGCCGGCATCTTCTCGGCAAACTTGGCCGGCAGGTTGAAAGCATACGGCATCACGAAGGTGGAAACATCGTAAAAAAGGCTGTCCTCAAACTCCAGAATGGGCTCAAACACGGCTTTGGTAAAGGGGGTGGCGCGTACGTAGTAACGCGTAGGATTACCATCACCATCTTGCTTGACGTTTACGCCGTGACGGGTCATTACGTTCATCAGCTCGCGGGCCCGGCCGGCATCTCCATCTACCTCCACTACGTAACCGGCGTCACTGACGCCGTTGTGGTTGAATTCCCGCTGGTACCGCAGCAGTTCGTCCCGTAAGTCGGCAAAGGCAGCGTGGGTGCTCAGGGCCGTGGTTACCTGGTTGCGGACGGTAAAGGGGAAACTAAGCAAACCATTTTCGGTTTCCTGCAGGTGGCCGCGGGAGCTGGCTTGCTCGAAGAGGATGCCCACGCACCCGTTGATGTCCGGGTAGGTAGAACCTTTACCGTAGTAGAAGTCATCATATCCCTCTCCCGAATAATACAGAGAACCGATTTTATCAAGGGCCGCAGCATGGTACTTGCCGATTTTTGCGGTCAGCTCCTGGTTTACGGGCGGGGTCATGGGGTGAATCCGGGTGGGTTCACCAGGCATGAAAAAGAAGGTGGCGTCTTTGCCCATCTCGTGGTGGTCCGTCAGTACGTTGGGCTGCCATTCGTGGAATTGCTTGATCCGGGCCCGGCTTTCGGGGTGCTGCACGGGCAGCCAGTCGCGGTTCAGGTCAAACCAGTAGTGGTTCGTGCGGCCCCGGGGGTAGGTTTCGTTGTACTCCCGGTCGTTGCCATCCGCCGTCATCACTTTGTTTTTGTGGGTGTTGGCCCAGCTGGCAAAACGGTTGAAGCCGTCAGGATTGTAGCAGGGATCGAAAAGGATAATGTTCTTGTCCAGTAGCCTGGCCAGTGTTTCGTAGGGGGCAGCCGCCAGGTAGTAAGCCACCATCAGCGCCGCATTGCCGCCACTCGGCTCGTTGCCGTGGATGCTGAAGCCCTGGTACAGTACCGCCGGCACCTCATCGATCATGTTGGCAGTGACGTTACTACCGCGCTCGTTCCAGAATTCGTGCTTCACCCGCAGGTCTTCCAGCCGGGCGTGGTTGGCCGGACTGGTAATGATCAGGTTCAACAAGGGACGGTCTTCGTAGGTCCGGCCTATTTCTTCCAGCAGGATGCGGTCACTCTGGCTGGCCAGCAAGCGCATGTAGGCCTGCTGCAGATCGTGGCTGACGTGCCAGTCGCCTACCTGCCAGCCCAGAAATTCCGCGGGCGTGGTTATCTCCGGATTGTAATCAAGGTCGGGTAAGTAATACGTAAGGGGGCGGCCTTCCTCACTATTGGCCGTTTGGGCGCGGACGCTGGTGCAAAGTAAGGTGAGCAAAAGCAGTGGAAGCAAAAACTTGGTCATGTAGTGTGTATTTTATTAGGGGCCGTTAAAGTAGTTAAAAGTTGTTGGACTTGGCTGGCCCGCTTTCCACCCGTTCACCCGCCGGGCCACGAGGAAAGCGCTGGTTCGTCGGGCGGACTACCGGAAGCGTTTGTAATATTTTAGTGAGCCACCTGTTTACCGTCTTGCCTCCTCCCGCAAGGCCAGCACCACCAAGTAGCCACAATGATCCGAAGCGACCGGGTCACAGATGGCGCGGCGCTCCAACACCCGCCAGCGCTGCCGGGGCGCAAACATGATGTAGTCGATCTTTTTCTCCGGGGCTGCGGAAGGATAGGTAAAGTCCGCCGTTTTTTTCTTGGCCGCTACGGTTAATCCGGAACCCGGGTTTTCGCGAAAAGCTGCGGCCCACCATGATTCCAGGATGTTGATGGTGGTACTGCCCGGTACGTCGTTCAGGTCACCAGCCAGGATGATCGGGTAGGGGTGGTCCCGGAAAATTTGGTTGATGGCCTTGGCCTGTGCTGCCCGGTCCGTATCGTCCCGCAGGTGGTCGAGGTGCGTCCCGACAAAAGTAACCGTGTCGCCGGAGGCGATCCGGACCGTAACGGCCAGCGCCGCCCGGGGCTCATTGCCCGGGGAATAGGGGAGGGCATGGTTTGTACTACTGAGCAGGGTAAAGCCGGAAAGGACACCCTCTCCGTATTCTCCACCATCGTAGGGCATGGCCCGGCCGAAGAGGGCCTGCAGACCGGCCCGCCAGCCAAGTTCCGTAACGAGGTCATACTTTTTCGCCCGGTTGGTCTTGAAGTCCACTTCCTGCAGCGCGACCAGGTCGGGCTCCGCTTCGATGATCACTTTAGCAATGGCGTCAAGATCAAAGTCCCCCCGCGTCGTCGCGCCGTGGAGGATGTTCAGGGTGAGAATGCGCAGCGTCCTGCTGCTGTCGCTGCGCGACTGGGCATTGAGGGTTACGGAGAGCAGAAAAAGAAGAATAAGCGTAATTCGTCGGCGCATGATCATAAGCGTGAGGTCAGCAAGCAAGTTACCACCAAACAACAAAAAGCCGGCGGCTCCCCCAGGGAGCCGCCGGCAAAGCAAGGGTAAGGATGGTGTCTTAGAAGCAGGTCCAATCTTCCGCCGCCCGCTGCGTCAGGATCCGGTTGCCTTCTCCGCAGTCCGCCCAGCGGCTGTCGGGGGCAAGACGGGCAAAATTGCGACTGGAAGTAGGGGCCGTAAAACCATAGCGCCCCGTTTCTCCGGCAAATTCATAGTCCAGTGCCCCGTTACCCGTAGCAGTGTTGTTCACCAGGTAGCAGGTGTTAGCCCCGTCAATGACCTCAATGCCGTTGTTGAAGTTGGCTTTGCTGTCATTATGGTACACCAGCCACCGGGTGGCGGGGAATTCGGAACCGATCAGCTCACCATCCAGCGGAAAGCTGACGGGGACTTTACAAAGCTCAATGCCATTGACGTTGCCGCTGAAGTTATTGTAGCTCAGCTTACTCAACTTGTCGCAGGCCCAGACGCCGAAGACCGTATTGGTGATCGTATTCCCGTGCAACGTTGCGCGGGGGCCATTGACCACCACCACGCCAAAGACGGGAAAGGCCGGGTTCGTCTGCCACTGACTGGAGCCGGTAAAAACGGACCGGTTCACGAAAAGCCGCGCACTCTTTTCCGCAACGACGCCGATTTGCCAATCTTCCGCCACCAGGCCGGAAAGATAAGTGTACGGGGCTTCCTGCACGAGGACAGCCGTTCCGCCTTCCCCCCCGACGGGAACCAGTTCCAGGTTCCGGATGCGGACAAATTCTGTTTTGTACACCCGGATGCCGGCCACGATCTGTGGCGCCACCGTCGGGAAAGGCCCGACGCCGGAAACCAACAACCGCGCGCCGCGGTTGCCGATGATGTTGATGGGTTTGGAAATGGTGAGGGTGCCGGACTGGAAATGGTCCCCCGCCTCCAGGCGGATGATGCCGTTGCTGGGCGCGGCGGCGATGGCCGCCGCCAATGCGTTCTCCGAACCAGCCGGAATGACCGTGACGTGGCCCCGGCGATTGAAGACCGCTTCGTTGGCCGCAATTTCGGCAGCAATGTCCGCCTGGGCGACGGCCACCTCCGCCATAACCTGCTGCTCAAGGGCGGTGGTGGATTCGGTAAGGGAACCCTCGCCAATGCCGGGGGTGATCAGGTCTTCGGTACAACCGCTGAGCGCCAGGGCCAGGGGAAGAAGTAAATAAAGAATACGGTGCATAATGGTGTTGTTTACGGGTTTAGTAAATGGGGAAGCCCCAACGCACTTTTCCGCCGCTGTCGACGAATTTCGCTGGCTTGTAACCCCGTGAAGGAAAAAGGAATAGGGTTTAGGTGATTTCTGGAGGTGGCCCGCGCCTGCGCCGAGGCGTGGCCGGTTCGGCGGCCGCAGGGAAGTCCGGGTATTGCAGGGGCATCTGCCGCGCCGGCGGCAGGAAGGGAGGCAGGCCACTACGCGGCCTGCCTTTCAGGCTCCCTTCCCCGCCGCCGGGCAGCTTCAGCCCACCAGGCCATTCGCCCCGATGCCGGGTAGTGGCGTACCGGTAAAGGAAGCTTCGCCAAGACCGGCCAGGAGACCTTCCGTAAGGCCAACTTCGCCAATACCCGGCAGCAAGGCCAGCGCCGCGGCTCCGCCCAGGAGCAAAAGGAGTAGCAAGACATTTTTACGTTGCATAATGATTGGATTGGAGGGTGAAAAAATTTGCCCCCGAAACGGGGCGGATAAGTTTTGACTAAGGTAGGGGAGGCGTGGTGCTAATCTGATTCAGTGATTGTCCCACTGGGACAGCCGAAAAAAAGATTAAGCCGTTTGGCGAAGACGACGGGGTTTGCCAGTGGCCCCTTCGTATCAAAGTGGACACTCAAGGCAGCAGCCAGGCGGGTCCGGGCCCGCTTCAGGTTGTCCAGCACCTTTGCTTCCGCTGCGGCTGAGTGGGGCGCCTGCCCCGGCGGGGTGAGTAATGCCATTAATTCCGGCAGGGTCGGGGCTGCCACGTTTTCGCACAGGTGGATACCGTAGGCGTGCAGTATTTGCCGTTGCTGATCACTCAGGGAACTGGTTAGGGTATAGCGAAAGGGAGGCAGTCCTTCGGCAAAATTTCGCTGCAGCAGTCTGAGCTTTTCCTCTTGCGGATCGTCGGGGAAGCGGGCATATACCGTCGGTGCCTCCGGTAAGTGGTCATCGTAGGGGCCCAGGTCAGTGTAATAGTTCAGGTGCGCCGCCAGTAAACCACTTTTGGGGTC
>JAUIIF010000335.1 GCA_030431945.1 Bacteroidia bacterium
ATTTTCGAAAAAGCAGGCTAACCGTCCGCGTAGGGGTATGCGTTGCCTGTAAGGCAGGTACAGGAGGTAAGGGATTAGGGATAGACATAATTCAGGCGTTTTCAGGTGTTAAAAGGGTGCTGTGCGCAGCATCGTACCGCACCAGCTTTTGTAATTCAGGGGTAATTCCAAGGCCCGGACCGGTTAGCGGTTGCAGTTTGCCCCCGGGGGCAAAGGAGACGGGCCCGGCCGTCAGGTCATCCGCCATAAAGAAGGGCGCGTAACCGCCTTCCAGATAGTCCAGCCGGTGCGCCCGGGCGAAATGCCGGCCGGCAGCGGTGAGAATCGCCGTTTCTCCGACGTGGCACCCCAACTGACAGGGAATACCGTTTTTCTCGGCAAATTGCTGGATAGCCGAAGCAGCCAGCAGCCCCCCCAGCTTGGACAGCTTCAGGTTGAAGCACAGCTGACCGGGCGTAATCTGCTCCGCACAGGCCATTGCCTCCGGCAGGGAGGTAACCGACTCATCCAGCAGTACGGGCAACGGGCAACGGTTAGCCAGGGCGGGCAGGTCAGTAAGGTCTTCCGGCCTGAGGGGCTCTTCAATCCACGTAGGGGCAAAAGGTAATAAGGCTTCTATCCGGGGCAATGCCTCAGCAGTGCTCCAGGCCCGGTTAGCGTCCAGGCGAATATCAATCGTCGGCCCAAGGAAGTCCCGCACCAACCGTAATCTCTCTACGTCATCCTCCCGGCCGACCTTCACCTTAAGCGCCGGCAACCGTAAGCTGCGGATCAACTCCAGCCACCGCGGCATTTTTTCAGCCGGCAGAAAAGGTAGTACGGCGGAATAGGTGAGCGCCTGACCAGTCGGTGCCGGCAGAAATTCCGCCAGCGAGCATCCCCGTTCCTGCCCCAGGGCATCCAGCAAAGCGATTTCCAGGGCACAGGCCAGGGCCGGGCCGTGGGCCAGGCGTACCGCGTGGGTATACTTGCTTATGTCGGCTACGGACCCGAAGGTTTTTCCGGCCAGCGCGGGCAGCACCCGGTCGGCAGCAGCCACCAGCCCGGGCAGGGTTTCTCCCGTCACG
Organism: Bacteroidia bacterium; assembly: GCA_030431945.1. Classification (GTDB taxonomy): domain Bacteria; phylum Bacteroidota; class Bacteroidia; order Chitinophagales; family Saprospiraceae; genus Neolewinella. The sequence continues at coordinate 1,068 of JAUIIF010000335.1, forward strand.
TAAGCGCGGGGCGCGCCCTCACCGTAACCGCTGGCACCGGCAGCCGTAAATAACTTCACCACCAGCGAAGCCGTTTGCCGGCGCGCCTTTAGCTGGTGCGCGATGCTTTCACGAAAAGGGATGCCAACGGTAAACCTGCTGGCTTGCAGAATTTTCATAGGGAAGAAAAACTAGGTGTCAGATAATAGGTGCCCGCTCAGCGGTAAGTCCACGACAAAATTGCCGGAAGTACACCATTACCTCCTAATTCTTTCCCATAAATCAAGCATATTCCCTAGCGAAACAGGTAGTAATCCGCCCCGTAAAGGGAGAGTCAACAAGTATTAATACGTACCTATTTGCTGCATGTGGCGGATGACGAGGTCCCGCAAATCATTACGAATGGTCTCCGTACCCAGGGTAATGGTTTTAGCGGCCGGCGTAGTAAGGTACTCCTGCAGAAACTCCAGGTTCGCCTCGTTGCCCCCCGCCATGAACTCGGGCATCACCACCCGGTACGTCCGGCCGGATTCAACGGCCTTACCCCCGACGGAAAGGTCGTCCAGACCAACGTTTTTAACCTGCAGGTAGCCCCCTTCCCCGAAGTTGGTCCGTAAGCCGGTTTCGAGCAGCCGCGTTAGTACGGCTCCTGGCAGCTCGAGCGTCACGAAGTTCCCCCCGTACGGGTAAGTCCGCAACACATCATATTCGGTGACGACGTTAAACAGGTTGTCATCTAACCGCATCGAGCCCGAATTAAGGGCGTAAACATCGGCACCGGGCAGGGCCGCAGCAATCGCATCCATCGTTAGCTGACCGTAATTGGTCTGGGATGTCCGAATCAGGTTTTCCTTACAAACCAACGGCTCCCGCAGCTTCATGATCTCTTTTTCCGCGTCGTACCCCATATCACTCATCAGGTCAAAGACCTGACCGATCCATTTGTCTACCACCACCTTCGTGCGGGGTTCATCGGCGATTTCCTCGTTAATTTCCCTGATCGTGGAACTGATGCTGGCCACGCCACAATCCGGGTCGTAGGTAATACGGTGGACGTATACCGTTTTCGCATTGGCGTCCGCCTTAGCAATCACCGTCCGGTCAACGTACCGGCTCAGCTTGGCGTGTTCGTGTCCGCCGACGAAGAGGGGCACGCCCGGAACGGCGGCGGCCAGGGCCTCGTCTTCATCGAGGTTCTGATGGGTAATGGCAATCGTCAGGTCACTTACCTCCGCCACCTTCGCCAGGGTATTCCGGAAAGAGGTCGTCACGTCGGCGTATTCTACGTAGCCGGCTTTGTTGAAGGGGAGCACAACGCCCAGCAGTCCGAGGCGTAGCGGAGCGGCTCCCGGCACGGCAATTTCGTGAACGATGTATTCCGGAACCGGCGCGCCATTTTGCTGAAATGCCCGTGTGCGGCCATCGATGACGGCCTGGGCATTGCAGACAGTGTACTTGAAGGTACTCTGGTCCATGCGCTTCTCCAGCAGTTCCAACGTCCCCAGGTCAAACTCATGATTACCGAAAGTAGCGTAATCCAGGCCCAGCGCATTGAGGGTTTCGACCATCTGCAAACCGGCAATTTTTTCTTTTTCTCCCGCTTCGTTCGTGAACCGCATGGTCCCCAGAAAGGAAGGGCTCAGAAAATCGCCCGCCATCATCGTGATGACGTTGGGGTTCTCCTGCAGCAATTCCTGACGTACCGTGGCCACTCTGGCCAGTCCGCCGGCTTTCCCGCCCTCCAGGGGGGCTATTTCGTAAACGTCGTTAAGCTGCAGGATAATGAAGGAAACCGGCTGGGCGGAAGGGGGCGCGGCCGCAGGTGCAAGGGAAGTAGTGGGGCGCGGACTGGTACAGGCCGCCAACAACAACGTAAGCAGAGCAATCAGAAAGGCAGAACGACGCATGGCAGATGGGTTTAATTGGCTGAATTTACGGACTTAGGACGTGTTCAGGGGTGATTTTCCACAGCTTCATCATTGTAGCCGGTGCAAACACCGGGAGAATACGTATTCGTCCCGCTCAAAAGTAGCGGCCGGCTCAGCGGGCAACCTCCCGGAAACCAGGGATATTTCAGCGCCCGCTAATTCTCACTGATTTCCGGCGAATACTCATCGGGCCGGCAGACAGGAAGGGGCACCCCGAACTTTGGCCTACATCCGTTCACCAAAAGTAAATCACCATGAAAAACTGGCTCCTTCCGTTGCTCCTTGCTGCCTTCCTTGGCACCTGCGTCCGCGCCCAACCCATTAACCTGAACAATAACCGGGTCGTCGCCGCAGGAGGCGTGAACCTGCGCAGCGCACCGGGCCTGCACGGAAGTATTCTCGCAAAAATTCCGCTGGACAGCCTCGTCGAGGTTCTTGACTCGTGCGACTACGGCCTGGATACCGTGGGGAGCATTCCGGATTTCCTCGAAGTCTACCACCCCGCTGCGGATAGTTTCTCCCGGGCACCAATGCACCTGAGTGGTGCCTGGGTGAAAGCAACCTATCACCAGGACACCGGCTTCCTGTTCAACGCTTACCTGTTCGATTATGAACCGGTGAACTGGCTTACCGAATACGCCGAAATAACGCAACCCTACGTAGACGCCGGGCTGAAAGGGGATTACGTTTTCTTCCGGCCGGGGTACGAACTCTTCGCCCCGATCAACCACCATAACGATTATTACTGGCACGGCATCTTCGGTAAGGAAGGGCACTACCGCCTCGAACGCATGAGCCTGGAGTACGTGGTCAGTCACCATGCCACCCACACCTTCCTTAATCTGGTGCCCGGGAAGACCAAAGACCTCGTCTACATCATCGGTAGCAAAAAACGGATTCCTGATCACGCGTTTACCGGCGGCGGCTTTGAAGGGGGGCTGGAGATTCACGACGATGCGGGCTTTGACCAAAAGCAACTACGCCAATATTCGCTGAGCATTACCCAGGACACCCTGGTGGACTACCCATCCGTTAAGCAACTCTGGCTGCACCGGGGTAAGCAGCAGCAGTCCTTAAGCCTGCCGGGCCTGTTCGGGCGTCCGTTACCTACTGCCGTAGGTGATGTCGACGGCGATGGCAAATCGGACGTCATCACCTACCACGACGGAGAAACAGGTCACCTGATCCTGCACCTCAGTCGCGAAGCAGGACGGGGACAACTCGTACATCCCGTGGCCGAAGAACTTCTGGGAGATTGTTGCTGAGGGAATATCCTGGCTGGCCAAATAAACGGTTGATTCCCCTCAAAAAAAACGGTGGTGCTCCCCTGAGAGGAACACCACCGTTTTTTTTTGCAGACCTGAAAGTCCGTCGGTGCACAAGCTAAGATTTAGCCTGGCGTAGGTCCTTAACGAACCACTACCCGGGTGATCTTACGTTCTTTACCGTCGGTAGCGATCAGCTGGTAGACACCGGCCTTTACTACTGGCAATTCCGTATTGAGGCTTCCGGCACCGAGGCTATTCCAGGCAGCGACCTGGCGGCCGGCGGCATCGACGAGGCGGAGCTGGGCACCGTTTTCCGTCCAGGGTCCGTTCAGGCGTACCGTCATGCGGCCGCCAGCGGAGACGGGGTTGGGGAAGACGGCCACGGCGCGTTCGGTGGCGGGTTCCATTTCGACCACCACGATGGGGCTCAGGCTGGAGGTACCGTCAACGTCGAACTGCTGCAAGCGGTAGTACACCATCCCTTCCCCGGGGTTTACGTCCGTAAAGGTATAAGTGTTGGCTACGGTAGTAGTTTCGTTACCCAGTACTTTACCGATGTTGACGAAACCGTCAGCAGGGTTGGTCGAACGCTGAATTTCGAAACGATCATTGTTGATTTCGGCGCTGGTGGACCAATCAAGCTTCACGGCGTCTCCTTCCGCGCTAGCCGTAAAATCGGCTAAGGTTACGGGGAGGGAAGCGGAGAGGAAGTTGAAGAGGTCGTTGAGCCCTGCATCTCCATCGGGTCCGGCAATCTCGCCAGAAACTTCCGTTGCGGTAAAAAAAGAGTTGACGGCAACGTAAATTTCATCAGCGCTGGCATCGTAAAACTTAACGGTTACATCCGGAGCTTCTCCAAACGTAGGGCAATTATCAAAGCCGGCATCGCTACGTAATACCAGCGTTGCGACGGCTACTTCGTCACCATTCAAAAAGCCGTCAGTAACGGCGCTACGGCCGACGACTTCACCATCCCCATTGAAGACTGCTACCCAATCAACGCCCGTAAATTCTGCATCATTGCCATCAATTTGAACCACAATACTGAAGGTTACGCCTTCTCCGTCAAAGGTGGTTGCCTGTACACAACCGGCAGGAAAAGCAAATTCGGCGGGTTGCGCCAGCAAAGAAAGGCTCGGAAGCAAAAGTGTCAGAGCAAATAATCTTGATAAAGACTTCATCATTTTTTGGGAATTATAATTGGGGAGGGCCGAGTGTGGCCCTCCCCAAGGTGTGTCGGGTCCAGTTCCTGCTCTACCGCCTGGCGAAAATCGCACACCAGGGTCAAGCCGAGTCTGCGCACGCGCGCCATGTCGTCCTCCGTCAGGCCGGAC
>JAUIIF010000336.1 GCA_030431945.1 Bacteroidia bacterium
GCGATAAATTAGCGTCTGCACCTGCGGGAACCACCTGGCACCTGCGGCCGCGCCCCTGAATATTTCTGCTGATAAACCGGGCGGGCTACGCTAAAAGTCGTTACCCGACACGATGGCTTTCAACCTGTCCTTTCGCCGTTCTGTTCCCTGTCCGTCATGTCCTTAGCCTGAGAGCTGAGGAATCCTTACTTTTGCCCCCTAAACGAAAATTTATTATGAGCAAAGAACCGCTAAAAACCGTCATCATCGGCTCCGGCCCGGCCGGCTATACTGCCGCAATTTATGCTGCCCGCGCCAACCTCAGTCCCGTCCTCTACACGGGTAAGGAACCGGGCGGCCAGCTCATGATCACGACCGACGTGGAAAATTTCCCCGGGTACCCCGAAGGCGTCATGGGCCCCAAGATGATGGAAGACCTCCGGATGCAGGCCGAGCGCTTCGACACCAAGGTAAACTATGAGCTGATCGACAAAGTCGATTTCACCGGCCCGGTACACAAGGTCTGGACGGAAAGCGGCGAAGAGATTCTGGCCCATACCGTCATTATCTCTACCGGAGCCAGTGCACGTTGGCTCGGTCTGGAAAGCGAGCAACGCCTGATGAACAACGGCGTCAGTGCCTGTGCCGTTTGCGACGGCTTTTTCTACCGCGGCAAGGAGGTGGCCATAGTGGGAGCCGGTGACAGTGCAGCGGAGGAAGCGCTGTACCTGAGCAACCTCTGCCCCACCGTCCATATGTTTGTTCGCCGTGATGAGATGCGGGCTTCCAAAATCATGCAGGAGCGTGTATTCAAGCAAAAGAACATCAAGATCTACTGGAATACGGAAACGGAAGAAATTCTGGGAGACGAGTTTGTTACCGGCGTCCGGGTGGTCAATAACCAGACCGGCGAGAAGCAGGAAATCCCCGTTGAAGGCTTTTTCGTGGCCATCGGCCACGTCCCCAACACCTCCATTTTCAAGGATTGGATTGACATGGAAGACACGGGCTACCTGATTCACCAGCCGGACTCTACCAAAACCAACGTTCCCGGGGTCTTCGTTTCCGGAGATGCGGCAGATCACGTTTACCGCCAGGCCATTACCGCGGCCGGAACCGGCTGCATGGCCGCTTTGGATGCGGAACGCTACCTGGGAGAAATCGGGATCATTTAGGTAAGCGGTCCTTACTTACGCTGCACGACCGGACAGACTAAATCTTTTCCCCTTGACCCTCAATTGCAATGGCCGCCTGCTCGTCGCTGATCGCCCGCTGATCATGGGCATCCTGAACGCTACGCCCGACAGCTTTCACGCTGCCAGCCGGGTGGCCTCCGTGCAACAGGCCGTAGACCAGGCGGGCAGTATGCTCACCGCCGGCGCCACTTTCCTGGACGTCGGCGGCATGAGCAGTCGCCCCGGGGCTAAGCTGATCTCCGCCACGGAAGAGATGGAGCGGGTACTGCCCGTGATTGAAGGCATTATGTCCGCCTTTCCGGCTGCCTACGTCAGCTGCGACACCGTCTACGCCAAAACGGCCCGGGCCGCTGTAGCTGCCGGTGCGGCCATGATCAACGACATCAGCGCGGGAAAGTTTGACCCCGAGTTGTTCCCTACCCTGGCCTCCTTAAAGGTTCCCTACGTCCTGATGCATATGCCCGGTAAGCCGGAAGACATGCAACGGTTTACGGAAAGTTACGGAGAGGACGTGGTAACGGCAGTCTGGGATTTTCTGGCCGAGCAACTGGGGGTGCTCCGGGCGGGTGGCGTGCACGATGTGCTCGTCGATCCGGGTTGGGGTTTCGGTAAGTCCGTTGCCCAAAACTATGCCCTCCTGCGCAACCTCAGTGCCTTCAAGCAGTTGGGGGTTCCTATCTTAGTGGGGGTAAGCCGCAAGTCTTCCATCTGGCGGCCCCTGGGCATTACGCCGGCCGAGAGCCTGGCGGCAACCACTGCGCTCCATTTATTCGCCCTGCAGCAAGGTGCGGATGTACTGCGGGTGCACGACGTTACTGAAGCGGTACAGGCCGTACATTTGTGGGAGTTGTTGGCCGGCGAACAACCGGGATAACGCTCTGAATGTTCTCCGGCCGGCAGGTGTCCTGTTTCTTCTGCGGTGCTGAGCAGACGGCCCCGGACACCAGGCCTGTACCCAACAACAGCTTTACTGACCACCAGACAATTCACCTCCTTTATGGCTGAACAACAACAAGGCTCCCGCGCCAAACCTTCCGGCGGCATCAATAAAACCCAACTGGTGATTGTCATCCTCATTGCCGGAATTCTGGGGACCCTGGCCTACAAATCCTACTCCGGCGGTCCCGGTGGTTTCCTGGCCGGACCGGCCGAGTACCAGCTGCAGTACATGCCCGCAGAGTTCCGGATGAACCTCGACCCGGAACTGGCCCTGCGGATTCTGCAGAGCCCCCGCCGGAACCGGCGGGATTTTGACCAGATGGTTTACGACATCAACACCGACATCCTGCAGCACGTCAGCCGCAGGATGGGGCTTAACGATAGTCTCCGCGCCGAAGTCGTACGGGAGTACGACCGCCAGCACCCCGAATTTGCGGACCTCTACTTCAACGATTTCATGCGGGCCCGGGATTCCTCCGCCGCCGTCTACGAAACCTGGTACGAGGAAGGCGGGGGAAAGCTGATCGAAATTTTCGAGGAAGTGGCTTCCAACTATACCTGTTTCATGGTCAATAAGATCCTCGCCGTCGTGATCCGGACGCGCAACGGCAATATTCTGGCCAAGGGAGCGGACGTCAATAACCCCTGTGCCATCGCCACCGGGGAAGCATTGCGCCCCCTGATGGCGCGCATGGCGGAGCGGGCGGCCATTGATGATTTCAGTAAGAGTAAGGGCCTCTTTCAGGAAAAGGTCGAAAACGTGATCGGGGAACTGGCAACCATTGAGGTGCGGGACAAAAAGGGCATCAGTAAGCAATTACAGACGTCCATCTGGGGCGTAAGTGTTTCGGAAACGGACGTGGAGATTACCGCCATTTCCATCCTGAAGGTGGGCTTTCGCCTCGACAGCTATTTCGAAATCGGGCTCGACGAACGGTCCAAGACCGTTACCATTACCCTGCCCGAGCCGGGCATCTTGAGCCACGAGGTACTGCCTAAAGTAGAGAAGCTCGACATCGGGTGGATGCGGGAGCTCGAGAGCGTCAACATCAACGAAGGGGTAAACAGCCTGCGCGAGGCCTTCCGGGAGGAGGCCATTCAGTCAGACGTTATGTCGCGTGCCAAGGTGCAGGCCCGGGACCTGATGAATACCATGTTCCTGCCCCTCGTGCGCAACATTGGCAGCGATTACAAAATTGAAGTGCGGTTTCAACGTCCGCCAATCCGGGAAACGCAGGGAGAACTGGGCTAAGCGGGCAGCCTGGCCCTTGCTGCCGTACGGCATTCCTTATTCTACGCCCTCCGTCTTACAACGGGCCAGCCGTTCATTAGCTACCGCCAGGTCTATTTTCAGTTGGGTAATTTCCTCCCGCAGCGCCTGGACATTCTCAAAGGTTGCCGGGGCATTGGTGCTGGACGTTGGAGCAGGGGCGGTTGAAGTATAGTCCGCCGTCGGCGCCTGCTGCTGCGTCTCTATCCCCAGGATATTCTTGAAGTTAGCGACCGGGTCTTCGCCGTTATAATAACTGGCGCCCACGAATGCCAACGGAATAAAGATGAGCAGAAAAAGTAGGAAGCGACTGAAAGCCGTCATTTTAGCCTTTGCCATGATGATGCAATTTTAGTTACTACAAATAACGGTGGCAGGAAGTTGGTTAGTGGCTGCCGTTCTACCAATCTGGAAGGAGACTCGACGGACGGGGGCGCGGCCGCAGGTGCAGGGATAAGGACCGGGGGCAACGCGTGTCTGCTCCGGTAGCGCCCTTGCTCCCTTACCGTACTTTGCACCAGCGTCCGCGCCCGAAAATGATGACCCCAGGGCAACAATCCGTCCCGTTCCCTCACCGTATCTTCGCGGCCTAAACCGAAAAATATGGCTACCCCTACCGCACCAGATGGCAGCGCCCAGCTCCCTCCCGTTACCAATATTCAAATGGTTGACCTGAAAGCCCAGTACGTGGCGATGCAGGACGAAGTCGACCAGGCGGTGCTGGACGTTATCCGCAGCGGTGCCTTCATTAACGGTCCGGCCGTAAAAACCTTCCAGGCAAACCTGGAGGCTTACCTGGGGGCCGAACGCGTCATCCCCTGTGCCAACGGCACCGATGCCCTCCAGATTGCGCTGATGGCCCTGGGCCTGGAGCCCGGTGACGAGGTCATCGTACCGGCCTTCACCTACGTAGCCTCGGCGGAGGTCATTGCCCTGCTGCGCCTCAGCCCGGTCATGGTGGATGCAGACCCGCGCACCTTCAACGTGCGCGCCGAAGACATTGAAGCCGCCATTACGCCCCGTACCAAGGCCATCATCCCGGTCCACCTCTTCGGGCAGAGCTGCGATATGGAACCCATTATGGCCCTGGCCAGCAAGCATGGCCTCCACGTCGTGGAGGACAACGCCCAGGCCATTGGCGCTACCTATACCTTTAGCGACGGGCGGCAGGCCAGAACCGGTACCATCGGCGACATCGGCTGCACCAGCTTCTACCCCAGCAAAAACCTCGGCGCCTACGGCGACGGCGGTGCCATCAACACCAACGACAAAGTACTTGGCGACAAACTGCACAAAGTGGCCAACCACGGACAGTCCGTACGCTACTACCACGACATCGTGGGCTGCAACAGCCGGCTGGACTCCATCCAGGCCGCCGTCCTGAACTGCAAGCTCGCCCGCCTGGACGGCTACAGTGACCGCCGCCGCGCGGCGGCGGACTACTACGATGCCCACCTGCAGGGCATCGACGGCCTGCTCACCCCCGCCCGCCAGCCCAACAGCACGCACGTCTTCCACCAGTACACCCTCCGGGTAGACGGTGGCCGCCGGGACGCGCTCCAGGAACACCTGAAAGCCGCCGGCGTACCCAGTATGATCTACTACCCCGTGGCCCTCTACGATCAGCAAGCTTTTGCCGGCACCGCCGCCAACGAAGTCAACTTCCTCCCCAACACCGATTTGCTCTGCAAAGAGGTGATTTCGCTGCCGATGCACAGTGAGTTCGAGGAGGCGACCCTGGCGTACATCGTGGAGCAGGTGCGTAATTTCTTCGCCTAGTAGTCTTACTATGCGAGCGCCCGCTGAAAACATTCTCTCAGCGGGCGCCCACATAAAAATTTAAGTCACAATAACCCTTGGTAAGGGGGAGTGCATTCCTTAGCGCCCGGCACCTGCACAGCACTTCTTGCCCTCGCCCTCGCCGCATTTCTTGGCGGCGCCGGGGCCACACTTGCCCGCAGCTTTACCCTGTCCCTTACCGCTGCAGCAGGCTTTGGGGCCCTGATTTAAAGCCGGAGCCGCTTCCGGTGCCTGCTTTACAACGGGCAAACCGGCTTCCTGCCAGCCCATGATGCCCCCCGCCAGGTTATGGAGGTCGCTGAAGCCGTTTTCCTGCAACTGTGCTGCTGCCTGGCTACTGCGCTTACCACTGCGACAGGCGAGGATAATGGGCTGGTCCGTCGGCAACTC
>JAUIIF010000337.1 GCA_030431945.1 Bacteroidia bacterium
ACTTCCGTCTGGGCCGATCCGGAGAATGATCTGGTGTTCGTATTGTTAACCAACCGTATTCACCCGGATCCGAAAAATGACCGTTTTCAGCAGATGCAAATCAGGGGCAGGGTCCATCAGGCGGTTTACCGCGCCCTGAATACCTGGGAGCTGGCGCTTTAAGTCAGGGCCTTCCGGCCCGCCACCTTTCTCTCCTTACTCGCTGATCCGTACACGGATTTTACGCTTTTTCACCCGGCCGTTGTCCAGCAGGGCTACCAGACTCTCCGCCTTTTTCCTGGGAACACTGACGAAGGAGCAGTCCGCAAGCAGCTCAATAACCCCCAGTTCTCCTTTCTCAAGACCGCCTTGCTTAAAGAATAATCCGGCCAGGTCTCCCTTGGACACTTTGTCCTTCCGGCCGGCAGAGATGTACAGCGTGGTCCATTTGGCATTTTGCACCGGCCGTGCTTCCTGAGGCAGAGGCATTTCCTCAGCTCCTTCAATGAAGTCGGGTAGTGGTTGGCCAGACCAACGGAGCACGTAGGCGGTACCATTGGCGTGCATACGGGCGGTACGTCCGTTGCGATGGGTAAACTCAGCTTCCCTGAGGGGCAGCTGGTAGTGAATTATGAAGTCCAGTTCCGGAACGTCAATACCCCGTGCTGCCAGGTCCGTTGCCAGTAGTAAGCGGTGCGTACCGTTCCGAAATTTGATCAGGGCCTGTTCCCGCTCCGTTTGTTCCAGGCCTCCCATGAAAATACCGTAGTCGATTTTCCGGCTGTCCAGAAAGTCAGCGACGAAGCGCACGGAACCCTTTACGTTGCAAAAAATGATGCCGCGGCCATTTCCGGTTTCTCCCAGGACCCTTTCCAGGGTCAGTAATTTGTCCTTCTCCGGGGAGATGGCTTCCAGCAACCGGAGCTGGCTGCTCCGGGTACCGAGGTAATCGATCGTCAGCGGCGCTTGCAGCCCGACGAAGTCGGGCACGGCCACTTCCTGAGTCGCGGAGGTAAGAATTTTTTTGCGGAGATGAGGAAGATCGCGTACGATCTGTTTCATTTCCTTCTCGAAGCCGGTTTCCAGAGACTTGTCAAATTCATCCAGTACGAGAATTTTTATCCGCCGCACCTCAAAAGCTTCCCGTCGCAAGTGATCAGCTACCCGACCGGGGGTGCCGATGAGAAGGGCCGGCGGCGTTTTTAAGTCGTCCCGCTCGCGGGAACCCGGCCGGCCGCCGTACACGGACTGGACCCTGAAGCCACTACCCATTTCCCGCAGCACGTGTTCTATCTGGATGGCCAGCTCGCGGCTGGGGACCAAAATGAGCGCCTGCACGTTAGTCTCTTTAGGGCTAAGCTCACTAAGGATAGGTAAAAGAAAGGCCAGGGTTTTTCCGGTTCCGGTGGGGGAGAGAAGGATCACCTCATCCGTTTCCAGAATAGCTTTCTTGGCTTCTCTCTGCATCGGGTTGAGGGAACTGATCCCTAGCTTGGCGAGAATGGCGGATTGTGATTTCATAAGGAGGTTTGGGGAGTAGCGAATTTCTCGGGTTTAAACGGTGTCCGACGGAGGCAAAGCAAGGGGACCTGCTGATTGCCGCGGACAAAGGTACCACCGCTACCGTTGTCTGCTGCGTATCCGGAACGGAACCAGTACGATGGCTTTACCCCTCCAGATGGGCTAGAAACCACTCGTAGGTGGCCACCTGGCTACGTACTTCGTTCTTTCCCCCTTTGTAATACGAATTGCCCTGCTGGTCACTCAGCAGGCGGGCCTTGACATTATCCCGCAGCTGGATGTCCATAAATTTTATAATCTCTTTCTTGATGGTGGGGTCGTACACCGGAAAAGTGGTTTCTATCCGGTGACTGAGGTTCCTGGTCATAAAGTCCGCAGAACTCAGGTATAGTTTTTCTTCTCCGGCGTGGTGGAAGTGGAAAACGCGTGCGTGTTCCAGGTAGCGGTCAACGATGCTGATACCGTGAATGTTTTCGCTAAAGCCCTTGCGCCCGGGCACCAGGCAGCAAATGCCACGGATGATGAGGTTGATCTTTACCCCGGCCCGCGAAGCCTTGTACAGCAGGGCAATCATCGCTTCATCCTGCAGGCTGTTCATTTTCAGCGTCATCCTTGCTTCCCGACCGGCCTTGGCTTCCGAAATTTCAAATTTGATCAGTTTCTCCAGGCCACTCCTCAGGTTGAACTGCCCAACCATCAGGTGCTTAAAGTCCTCTGGCGGAGCTTCTACGTTTTCGAGGAAGTTGAAGACGTGGGCCACTTCATTCGTCAAGCGGGTGTCGGCAGTAAATATGCCGAAGTCACTGTAAACTTTGGCGGTATCCTCATGGAAGTTACCCGTCGCCAGATAGTTGTAAATACGTGGCTCCCCTTCTTCCAACCGCCGGACGTAGGCAAGCTTACTGTGTACCTTAACGCCGGGAAAGCTGTAATTGACGTGAACGCCAGCCTGCTCCAGTTTCTCCCCCCAGTTCAGGTTGGCTTCCTCGTCAAAGCGCGCTTTGACCTCAATAAAAACGTGTACTTTTTTGCCGGCATTCACGGCCCGCATCAGCGCTTTCATAATCCGGCTGCGCCGGGCTACCCGGTACTGGACAATTTTGATGTGCGTTACGGCGGGGTCCTCCGCCGCCACTTCAAAGAAACGGACAACCGATTCGTAACTCTGGTACGGCACGTGGAGCAGGTGGTCGCGTTTCCGGATGGCCGCCCAAAAATCTTCCGCTTCCTCCAGCGCCGCATAAGGCAGGGGCGGTTGGGGAGGGTTTTTGAGGTGCGTCATGCCAAAATCAGGAAAACCAAAAAATTCAGAGTTGTTGTGATAACGCCCCTCGGCCAGAACGTCAAGGTTTTCAAGTTCAAAGGTGTCTTTGAGGTAATCAAGTAAGTCCGCCGGCATGGTCCGGTCGTAGACAAAACGGCTGGCGGGGCCGACGTGGCGCCGGTTCAGGCTGTTCTTGATTTTTGCCAACAGGTCTCCGCTGAACTCATCGTCGATGTACAACTCCGCATCCCGCGTTAATTTGACGCTGAAAGTATCCTCGATATCATAGCCGGGAAACATCCAGGAAATGGAATGACGGACGATGTCATCCAGCATAATCAGGTTGTGCGTCTTTTCGTCGCCACTGGGCAATTCGATAAAGCGGGGAAGGTGATCGCTGGGTATTTTGACTACGGCGTAGGCCGTCTTCCCGTTCTGCTTCTCCCGCATCAGGATGGTGAGGTACAGCTGCGCGTTGTTCAGAAAAGGGCGCACCTTGTCTTTTACCAACAGTACGGGCTGTACGTAGGGCAGCATCTTATCGTGAAAGTAACTTTCTACCCAGGTCTTTTCTTCTTCGTCCAGGTCCAGCCGGCGTTTCAGGAAAATGCCGTGCCGGGTAAGTTCCGGGACAATTTTATTCTCAAATATCCGGCTGAACTCTTCCTGTTGCCGGTTCACAATGCGCTGAATCGTCCGGACGGTCTGCTTGGGCGTAATGTCCAGTTCCTTTTTAGTTTTCTTGCCGACCCGGAGCAGGTTGCGGTGGTTCGCCATGCGCACCCGGAAAAATTCGTCAAGATTTGAACTGTAAATCGCCAGGAACTTAATGCGTTCGAAAAGCGGAAGGCGTTCATCTTTTGCTTCCTGGAGTACCCGGTGGTTGAAGGATAGCCAGCTGATATCTCGAATAATGACCGGGTTGTCCATGAAGTAGTGCTACAGTTGTTACAGATAGGTAAATAAGGGGGCGGGGCCGCCGGTGCAAGGTAAGGTGAGAGGAGCAAAGTATGGTAGTCATCGGCCTGCGGCAGGCCAGATTCTTACTGCCGGCCAAGACGCTCCGCCGTCCATCCCGGAGAGCGGCAGAGGCGCCCACCGGGCTCCCCGTTTTACTAAAACAGCGTCATCTGATCCGGGCCTGTCCATCTGCTTGGCCCGCGCGTTTTGGCGAATCCGGCGGTCTCCAGGTGCCGGGCAAACCAGGCTGCGGCATCGGGGGAGAGGAGATTGTCGGGTTGATGCGGAAAAAAGTAGGTCTCCGGAAGGTTCCATTCCCGCAGCTTTTCCGCCCAGGCCTCCAGCCGGGTGAAGTCAGTAGGAACCAGGCCGTTGCCCACAAAACGAATCATGGTTCTGGGGGCGGTGATGTAATTGTGCAAAACGTCCCGCCGACCGGCAACGTCGGTAATTACGGCGGCAACGCCGCGGGCCGCCAGGGCATCCATCAGCGCTTCGGTAGCAAAGGGATCGGAAAACCAGCTTTCGTGGCGGACCTCCACGGCGAGGGGAAGCAACCGGGGCCACCGGTCTAAAAACCGCTCCAGGGCGGGTAGGCGGTCGGCACTGAAGTAGGGCGGAAGCTGAATGAAGGCACACCCGAATTTCTCCTGCAGGCTGTCCAGGCTGGCGACAAAGTCCGCCAGGTGAGGCTGCCCCAGGGCAAAGTCGTTCCGGTGGCTGATGCTTTGCGGTACCTTCGGGCAGAAGCGGAAATCATCCGGTACCGAGGCGTACCAGGTCTTAGTGAGTTCCGGCGAGGGGATGCGGTAATGGGTGGTGTTTAACTCAATTGTATTAAACAGTTTACCGTATTGCTTCAGGAAGTCGGCAGACTTGGTTTTCTCAGGGTACCACGTCCCCACCCATTCTTTCATACTCCAGCCGGTCGCACCAATGTAAATGACGGGGAGGTCGTCCCCTTCCCCCCGCTCGTAGCGCTCCAGGCGGGCGCGGTTGGCGAGTGGTTCGACGGGGAAGCTGAAGTGGACACCGTTCAGGTCTGCAAGCTTGCCAAATTTCATGTGGGAGGGCTTATGAGCACGGAACGGTCATTCCCCCGGCAAGGTTTATTTTGCCGGGGGTGATGCAGGTAATTCTTTTGGTTGTAGATCCTGCAGGTATCCTGCGCGAGGGGATCCTGATGTGTTCATGGGTACCGGGGGTGTTTTCCGGCAAGCCTCTCCAAGGTTTAATTTTAGAGAGTAGCGCAACAGTGGCAAAGATAGACAGACGGAGGACTTTCAGCGGGTCATATTTAATTTTTTTACGACCGTTCCGTAAATGGATACCCAAATCAGGGACATCGCCGCCGCTAAAGCCGGCCGTTTACCTTAACCCTGCACCGGCGTCCGCGCCGCTTATTCAAAATCGGCCATGACCTTGTACGTCGGATCCTCATCAACGTTTACTTCGATGATCTCGTCCGCCTTGTTAAGGCGTTTACGACAATCCGGCGAAAGGTGACGCAGGTGGACCTTTTTGCCCACTTTGGCGTAGCGCTCGGTGATGCGGTTCAGGGCTTCAATGGCGGACATATCGACCACGCGACTTTCCATGAAATCAATGATGATTTCCTGCGGATCGTTGAGCGGGTCAAACTTTTCGCTGAATACCTGTACGGAGCCAAAAAACAGGGGGCCGTATATTTCGTAGTGCTTAATGCCATCAGCGTCGATGTGCTTTCTGGCCCGGATGCGTTTGGCGTTTTCGTAGGCAAAAACCAGGGCGGCGATAATCACCCCCACCAGAACGGCCAGGGCCAGGTTGTGGAGGAAAACGGTGATTAAAGTGACGAGCACG
>JAUIIF010000338.1 GCA_030431945.1 Bacteroidia bacterium
TTTTTCGCCGCCGTCGCCGTCCTGGTGGGTACCTGCTACGAGGTAGGCATACCTTCGGCAACCTCCGGTCCGGCAACGGTCTACGATGCGGCCCGGGTGCGCGGTGCCCGGCTGCCGCTGGACTTTAAATTACCCATCGCCGATCCGCAGTTCGAAGATTTTCAGGAATACCATAAGAGCCGCGCCGCTGCCCCGAACTTCCGGGCTGCGGGTGATGATGCTTTCTACTCCGGCTCCGATACGCCCTGTTTCCAGGTGGAGATCGATGAGGCGGTAAGCGGCCACGACCAGAACTACCGCACGGACATGTTCGGCGGCAAGTACATCGAAACGTCCGATCTCTTCCGCAGTGGCCTGGAAACAGCGCTGGCCGCTTCCTTTACCGAAGAGGTGTGGGCCCGCGACCGCAAATGTTTCAACGGTTCCTTCGTCGTCAGTTTCGACGTGGAAGCCAGTGGGCGCATCGGTACCAATATGCTCGTACACCACGTACACGGCAGCTCCAACGCCGCAGGTATTGCCGTCCTCGACGTGCTGCGGGATATGGACCTGCAGGGACACCGCTGGCACGACGGCACCGCTGGTGCCGGTGAAGTCCGCATACCCGTAAAGTTCCGCCTGGAGTAAACATTCCTTGTACACCAGCCTACTCCCCCGGCACCCCGGAGCTGACGCATCATTTTTTTACCTCTCCCTCAGTCCCTCCCCACACCGCTGCGCTGGGGAGGGATGACCCTTCGGCGCTGACTACTGCAGAAAACGACAGATCGTATGCTGTTAACAGAGTATGCGTCAGCCCGCCCCGGCACCCTAACCTTCTCCGGCACCTGCGGCCGCGCCCCTTATGCCTCTCCGAACACCAGCTGCAGATGGTCCTCCGCCGGCTTACGCCTGGCCGTCAGCCTACTCACGAGCAGGTAGACCAGCAGGGAGATCAGGAAGGCCGGGATGACCTCGTGCACCTCCTGCAGGCCGGCGAAACGGAAGCGAAAGAAGGCCCGCCAGACGACGTTGACGACCATCCCCGTCACCATACTGGCCAGGGCGCCGGCGTCAGTACCCCACCGCAGGTAAAGCCCCCCGAAAATGCCCGGGAAAAAACTGGCGGCGAAGACTGCCCCCGCAAACGCCGTCAACTCCACAATGCCCGCAAGCGGGTACAGGTGCAAGGCCCAGACGAGGCCGAAAGTCGCGCAGCAGTAAGCGAGCATCGCCCACTTCGTCCGGGGAATGAGTTTATCCTCCGGCATGGGCAAGACCACGTGCCAGATGTCTTTCACCAGGGCCGTACCGATAATGATGATGACGGAGGCCAGGGAAGACATGCCGGCGGCAAACAGGCCGGCTACGCAGATGCCGCTGACCAGTTTGTTGTCGAATTTAGCCAGCATGAAACCCACTACTTTATCCGTGTCCTGAATCAGGTAAGCGGCTTCTTCCGCAGTGACCATGCCGTGAACCAGGGCGCCCAGCCCCATGACGCACACCAGGGAGATGCCCAGAAAGACGGGGGTCCAGATCATGGCAAAACGCATGCTTTTGGCGTTGTCGATCGAGTAAAACCGGATCAGGTTTTTCGGCTCCGAGATTTGCTTCATCCCGATGCTCAGGCCGATGCCGAGGATGTACAGGAAAGAAACCAGGCTGCCGAAGGTGACCAAGCCGTTGCCCATCGGCTCCCCGGTCTTGGTCACGTGTTCCGTTTGCCGGATGGACGTAAACAATTCCTCGACCCCTCCGACGAAAAGGAACGGCAGCAGCAGCAACAAAATCGCAACCCCGAACATAATGATGCCCTGAATGGCGTCCGTCCACAGGACCGAATACATCCCGCCCCAGATCGTATAGGCACAGGTGATGAACAGGATGGCGGCAGCACCCCAGAGGTAGGGGACGTCGAGCACCGTTTCCAGTACCACCGCACAGCCTTTGGCGATGCCGGCCATGTACCAGACCGTAGCGAAGAGGATGATGAAGGCCGAGAGCAGCCGGATGTATTTGGCCAGATTACTTTGGTAGCGCAGGTGAAAATAATCGGGGACCGTGAAGGATTGCAGGCGGGCCGTCTGGGCCCGCATACGGGGCCCCAGCAATTGCCAGCTGATGATGCAGAAGATGGTCCAGATCAGGCCCATCCAGGCCCAGCTGAGTCCGAACTGGAACGACTTGCCGGCCTGCCCGATGTAGGTATTGGTACTGGCGGAAGTCGAGAAAAAGGCGAGGGAAACCACCCAGCCGGGAATCTTGCGCTTAGCCACGTAGTAGTCGGCCACGCCCTGAGCGGCCTGCCGCTTGAAGTACCACCCCACGTAAAGGCAGCCCCCTACGTACAGGAAGGTGAGGAGCAGCGTGAAATAGTTTTCCTGTAAGTAATCCATCAGTCCCCCTTTTAGTGTTCCAGGTCTTCTCCCGTACGCTCTTCCACTTCAATGTCCCGCCGGATCACCAGCCAGGCGTTGAACGCAATGAGTACCAAAATACCCCAGTAGGGAAAGGCGGTCCAGAAATCCATCAGAATTGCTTTTTAAGTTCGTTTTTGGTCACCTTGCCGAGGGTGTTTTTGGGCAGCGCCTCCAGGTGCAACCAGCGCCGGGGCACCCGGTAGCCGGGGATGCGTTCCTGCAGCCAGGACGCCAGGGCAGCAAAGTCCGGTTTTTCCTGGGGACTGACAACGGCCGCGGCCACCACTTCGCCCCACTCCTCGTCGGGTACACCGACGACGGCGCACTCGGCGACGGCTTCGTGCCGCAGCAGGACGGCTTCAATTTCCAGGGCGGAGATCTTGTAGCCTCCGGATTTGATGATGTCGACGGAATCACGACCAAGGATGCGGTAGAGGCCGTCGTTCTTTTCCGCAACGTCTCCGGTACGAAACCAGCCATCCGCCGTAAACGCGGCTTGCGTAGCCGCCGGTTTCTGCCAGTATTCCAGGAAAACCCCGGGGCCTTTGATCTGGATTTCGCCGGGCGTGTGGTCGAGGTGAATGGTCCGGCCTTCTTCGTCCGCCAGGCGCATCTCTACCCCGGGCAGGGGCAGACCGACGTGGCCGGGCCGGCGCTCACCGTGAAAACTGTTGGAGAGTGCCATGCCTATTTCCGTCATGCCGTAGCGCTCCAGCAGCGTGTGCCCGGTGAGGGTGCGCCACCGCTCCAGCGTGGGTACGGGCAGGGCGGCGGAGCCCGAGACCATGAGGTTGAGGTTCCGCGCCCCGGCGCTCAGGCGGGTCTGGTCACTTTCGTCCAGTTTTTCCCAGTAGCTGATGAGTTTGTAGTAGATGGTAGGGACGGCCATAAAGCGGGTCAGGCTGCCATCGGCCAGTTTTTCCCAGACCACATTGGCCTGGAATTTCGGCAGAAACTCACAGCAGGCGCCACTCCAGAGGGCACAGCTCAGCACGTTGATGATGCCGTGAACGTGGTGCAGCGGCAGGATGTTGAGGATACGATCATCCGCCTGCCAGGCCCACGCTTCGACCAGGGTTTTGATCTGGAATTCGAGGTTGGCGTGGGTGGTGACGACGCCTTTCGGCAGGCTGGTGGTGCCGGAGGTATAGAGAATCTGGGCGCGGCGCGCAGGTGCAATGGTGGTTGGTGGCGCCTCCTCCGGCACTGCCGCTGCGGGCAGGGTGGCCAGGGGCAATAGTCTGATGTCCAGTTCCCGCGCCGTTGCGGCCAGCAGATCAACAAAGTCGTCGTGGACGATCAGTACCGTCGCCAGCGTATCCTCCAGTACGTACCGGAGGGCCGGCAACGGGTGGGCTGTGCACAATGGTACGGCGACCCCTCCGGCCCGCCAGATGCCCCACTGGCAGGCCACGTAACCGAAGGATGGCGGGACGATAAAGGCGATCCGCTCTTCGTGGAGGTCCGCCCGGCCGGCGAGGAGAGTGCCGGCAACTGCTGCGGACTTGGTTAGCAGCTCCCCGTAGGAGTATTCCCTGCCCTCCGAAATGATCGCGGTACGGTCGGCAAATTTCTCAGCGCGCTCGAGTAGTTGTATCATGATGCTGCAAACTAAGCATCCCGGGTTAAAAAACCACTAACTAAATAATCTCCGCGTGCGGCCGGGCTGGCTCCGCTATGGGGTTCCCGCCGTAGCAGGCGCTGATTAAACTGCCAGACAAATGCGAGCGCTCGTCGGCTGAGGCGAGGGCGTAGCGAGCTGACGCGTCCGCCGGCTTAGGTATAGCTGATCAATTGGCGGACAACCCAGCTCGTACCTCGCGTGTCGGCCGACGATTGACTTGTGATTATTCTAATGATTGTAAAATTAAATTTGGCAATAAATATTATTAACCCTACATTTAAATCGAAATTAGAAGGATTTAAATTATTATATATTTTAAATTCTTCGCCTAAAACACCCACACATGAATTTTACCGCATTAAAATCGCGCTGGATATTGCCGATTTTTTTCTCCTTTCTTCCATTACTGATCAATGCCGAAAAATCTTGCGAAGGCGACTGTAAGGCCAACTGTAATACCTGGAGCGTTACTTATTCAGTTGACTGTAATGGAGCAATTATTGATTATCGTTCCGTCCACAATTACGACAACTATTCTACGGTAACGACGGAGGCCGATGACGATACTGCCGTAGGCATGCTTCCCAGTGAAGCTTTTGGTGATCACTGTGAAACGGATACCTGCCTGAAATAGGCATTCTGCCGGAATGATTGCCGCCTTTCCCCCTCTATCCACTACTATTACTCCACACACTCCCGTATTCTTTTTTAAACACCCACTCTTATGCATAAATTTATCATCCTGGCCTGTTGCCTGGGGATGTTCAGTGCCTGTCAGGTCGATACCTCCCTGGTACAGGAAACTAACCTGCAGCAGCAAACCCATTTCCAAAACGGAGCAATAAAACCCGGAAAACTCTACACCTTTAAGGTGCCGCCAACGGGTAGGTACCGGCCGGAATACACCCAGGAAGCCAACGATATTGTCTTTGCTCACCGCGCAGAAAACTGGACCACGGGCGAACAGGCCCTGCTGCGCATGGCCAACCGGATCATCCAAAATGCCCAGGGAGACATCTCTTTTTCCAATCGGGTCGACCTGGAAACCATCACCTACTACAACCTGGACAATTTCATCTTTCCCGCGCCTCCTTCCACTGCCCGCGCTGCGGCCGCAGCGCAAAATCTTCGCCTGATCTTTACCCACGGCCAACCGACGGAGACGGGCCGGCTGGCAAAAGCCCTGCAACTGGCAGCCACCGCCCTGAGCCCCGACGAGACGAGCAACTTCAAGTCCCGTATCCAGGCCGTTGCGGAGAGCATCCTCGCCCGTCCGGAGGCATACCATCCGGTGCCCCACATCCAGGCATATTTGCGGGAAGAGGCGGAGAAGGCCTTCAGTGTACTTCCTACCATTTAGCGGCGTGGTGGAGTTCTGTTTGTCCGATAAAACGCGGAGCGTTTTATTGTAAGCCCCTCTCCGTGAAGCCTCAGGCGGAACGTGCTGGAGAGGGGTTTGGGGAGAGGTCCAAAAAACGTGTCACAGCAACACCCACAAACACAACACCCTACATTCAGCGGTGCTCTT
>JAUIIF010000002.1 GCA_030431945.1 Bacteroidia bacterium
TATTCCATCTGCAGGTATCCTGCGTCGGAAGTTCCCCGGGCCTTTCGCCCCGCTATGACCTTACAGTTCAACCAGGCAGAGAATGAAATAGATAAGGTAACGCTGCACGAAACAGCAACTTTCAAAGTGTATCGTTCGGCGCTGATGGCTGGCTTTCATCAGCAGTCAGGGCTCCCAGGGATGTCCGTACTAGTGGCTACGGCCGATTACCTCTATCAGTTTACGGTCGTTGGGGCTAACGAAGCAGAAGTTCTTTCCTGGCTCAACACCGTCAGCGTTGCCGGTAAATCCTTGCGTATTGAACCACAGGGAGAAGGCTATTCCGTAGCTCTCAAATAGTTTTCTTCCTGATTTCCTCCAGGTAGGGATAGTAGGCTGGTAACACTTCGGCACCGGCCCCCCAGACCCACTGCGCCGGGTAGCCATTAGTCAGGCGGAAGGCATCTTCAATAATATCGGCCTGCTGCTCGTAGTTAAAATCTTCGAGCCTGGTCATTGCCCGCAGAGGAGCGAGCCCGCCGTAGTTATAGCCAGCGGAGGTGGTCTGGGCGTAAAGTGCCCGGGGGATGTAGACCGCCCCGTGCTGGGTATACTGCCAGATGTGGACAACTTCATGAACGAGAGTGGGCGGGCTCATGGGGCCCCAGCTATTGATGGTGTGGAAGCTGACGTAACAAAATTTGGCCCAGGACGGGCCAACGACGGCCCGCTCATCAATCCGAATCAGATCATAGGGCACGGTATCGCCAAAAATGGGGTACAGCAGGAGGTGTTCCTCCGGAGTCAACGGTCGGGTACGGGGAAAAAGGGTATTGGTAACGGCTTCGTAGACGTCAAAAGCCCCCAGCAGGTCTGCCTTGGCAAAAGCGACTTCCGCCAGGCCCCACCAGGAGTGGCAGTTCCTGAGAGCGGCAAGCAAGCGCCGCAGTCGGAGCCCCCCAAGACGCAGGGGCTGCCGGAGGCGCTGAAAGAAATAGGACAAACGAGCCATAATTGCCATGAAGACAATTCAGCACCAGGACTGGTTGGTTCACCGCAGCATCTTTTAGGGCGGGCGGGGACGCAGGTGCCGGAGAACGTTTTTTCAAGGAGCCGGCAGTTCTCTGGCACTTACGGCTTGCCCGGCCAACCATTCCCCTGCACCAGCGTTCCCGCCACATAATGATTACTGATACGACGATCGTGCTGAGCCCCCAGCTCCGGCTTCAGCTTATCACCGCGGAAGATCACGCGCAGCACCTGGCCTTGATGCAGCGCATTTACCCCCCGGCCTTTGCGTACTTATGGCCCGATGGCGGCGCCTGGTACATTAATCATGTCCACCGGAAAGCAGCCCTCCTTGCTGACCTGGCGGTGGCCAACGCCCCCTACTACCATGTGTACCACCGGGGCGCGCTGCGGGGTATTTTGCGCCTGAAACGGGAGAGCGCCTGCCCCGACCATCCGGACTTACTGGCCCTGAAGCTGGATCGGCTATATCTCGATGACGCTGTACGGGGCCAGGGAATTGGCACGACTCTGATCGATTATTGCAAGCAGCTGGTCCGGCAGCAAGGCGCCTGTCTGTTGTGGCTGGAACGCATGGATACTAATGCCGCCACCATTGGGTTTTACCAAAAAAACGGCTTCAAACCAGGGGGCCGGTTTCGGCTAACGTTTGCGGAAATGTATCCCCACTTCCGGGGAATGCAACGGCTTTGGTGGCGGGTTCCCACCTGATTTGCCCGCCTCCTGCTTGCTACAATGAGGCGGGCCTCCGGGCCTGCGCGCCCTACCTTGGGTTTAGTGCCGGCGGTGCAGCTCGTTACAGTCACAAATAAAAGCATTATGTCTTCTTTCCGATCTGCCACCGTATCTTGCCCTTAAGGAATGTCAATTCAATAACTGTCGGATTTGTAACTTGCTCTCGTGGCACTGCACTTCCCGGCCGAAAACATCGCTTAGCTTTGGCCAGGCGTAGCTTTTGTCCGGTCGTTCAGCACCACGACAGCGGCGTCTCCATCAAGGCACTTATTAAATCGTCGTTCCTTAAGAACCAGATAAACGACTACAGAACTTTATCCTTTTGAGTATTTGGGATACCCTCTTTGGCCGCTCCCCAGGCTACGACCCTACCAACGGCCCCGACTTCAGCTTCGGGCGCTATACTGATGCCTTTAAGACACCCGAAAATTACGCGGCCTGGGACAAGGCCCTCAAAACCTTCGAGAAAGGTAAATACCTGCAGAGTATCGAAGCTTTCATGGCCTACCTGTACGACCCCCGCGAAGACAACGTAAAGTGGCACGCGGAGGGGGACAAATTGTACTTCGAGTTCTACCAGGGCAGCAAACGCGTTACGGGGTTTGCCGACGGGGAACAACTGCGGGCTACCGCCCGCATTGCCCGGCTGGATGCCAACAATGTTGACCTCTTACACCGGCTGACCACCATGAACTACGAGATGAAATACAGTCGCTTTGCCATTGACGAAGAAGATTGCCTCACCATCGTTTTCGACAGCCCGATCAATGACGCCAGCCCGCACAAGCTCTACCATGCCCTCAAAGAAATGGCGCTGCGGGCCGATAAGCAGGACGACCTGCTGCTGGAGGAATTCAGTGAAAACCTCAGCCCCGTGGAAATCACCCACCTGCGGGAACTCTCTGACGAAGAGAAAAAGCTCAAGCTCGACTTCCTGCGAAGCCATATTCAGGGAGTGATTGACTACCTGGCCAGGGGCGTCCTGAACCCGGAGGAGCAACCCGGAGCGGTTGCTTACCTGTTGCTCGACCTGGTGTACCGCCTCGATTATTTGCTCATTCCGGAAGGGTATACGATGGAGGCCCTGGAAAGGATGCACCGGATGTATTTTGCCCGGGAGGAGGAGCAACCCGTTACGTACAAAAACGTCCGGCTACTGAGTGAGCTGCAACACTTGCTCCGGCGTGCCCCTGAGTCGTTCAGCCAGGAGCTGTACGCGGGTAAATCCACCTTCGGGATCACCCTACCCGCCAACCACGATCGGCTGGCGAACCTGATCAATAACGAGTTGCCGAACATGGACTGGTATCAGGACAACGGCTTTCCGGAAGTTGCCCAGGGCATCCCCGGGTACATCGCAGGGTATGCCCTGTTCAATTATGCCGTCCCCCCTCCCGACAAAGAGTTTCTTGAACTGTATTACCGGGTTTGTGAAGACGCTTATTTTCGGGCCCTCGGGTATAAGCAGCAGTTTTTGGATCGGGACGGCCGGCCGGCCAGGCGGCCCATCCGGGCGGCGATCAACGACCTGGCCGAACGGCACCGGGAAGCTTATCCGCGACTACGGCCTGCCGTCAGCCAGCTGAGTTTTGATAACCTTATGGACTTTGGTCGCAGCTACCTGGGCATGGTCCGCGACCTGAACCTGAGCAAACCCTGATATGCTGGGCGTAGCGGTCATCAGCAATTTAGCAATACCCTCCGTCGTGCCCGGGAGAAATCAGAACCAGGGGGAGAACCGTCCGACCCGTTGGCGGTAAGCGGCGTAGCCTGGGTACCGGGCCGCCAGCCGCTGTTCTTCGTAACGGGATTTATAGTAAAAAAGCAGCCACAAGCCGGCCGTTATGAGCAGGCGATACCCAGCACCGGTATAAAGGGCATAGCCGAAGGCTGCCAGTAGCAGGCTGCTGTATATCGGATGGCGGGCGAGCGCGAAAGGTCCGCCCGTGATCAATTCGCCTGCTGCGACGGGAGTGGGAAACGGAGAGAAGCTTTTCCACAGGTGAAGCAAGGCGGCACATCCGGCCAGGGTGGCCACCACGGCGAGGAGTAGCCCCAGGTTGCCCAGCACGGCGGGCCGGCTGAAAGTCAGCCAGTTTGGCCTCCAGGCGTAGGCCACGAAGAGCAACAGCTGAACGCCGACAAACAGGTAATCTTTAGCGGTTTTAGGGGCCATGTGGGTGTTATTCCGTTTTCATGCTGCCCGTAATTTATCTACTTCGGCCATTCCGGCAGCAATGAATTCCGGCAGCGTAAGCTTGCTGTTGTCAATAACGACGGCGTCAGCAGCCTGGCGTAGCGGACTGTCTGCGCGCGAACTGTCGATGTGATCCCGTTCCGCCAGGTTAGCGGCAACGGCGGCGCGGGTGGTAGCAATGCCTTTGGCGGCCATTTCAGCCAGCCTGCGGTCCGTCCGGACGTCCATACTAGCCGTAACGAAGAGCTTCAGGTCGGCGTCCGGAAAAACAACGGTTCCGATATCCCGTCCATCCATGACGATGCCTCCGGCGTCTCCCATTTCCCGCTGCTGCGGAACGACCCAGCGCCGCACGGCGGAGATGGCGGCTACCGGGGAGACGTAATTGGTTACTGCCGGCTGTCTGATTTCTGCTTCCACGTCTTCGCCGTTGAGTAAGGCGTGGTTAGAACCGGGAACAAAGTCAACCTTTAGTCCTTCCAAGGCACCTGCGACCGCGCCCGCATCCTCCAGGTCGATAGCGTTGCGCAGAAAGTGGAGCGTCACCATCCGGTACATTGCCCCGGTATCAATGAATCGGTACCCCAATTGCCGCGCCATGGCGCGGGCCAGGGTTGATTTTCCACAGGCGCTGTAGCCGTCAATGGCAATAATGTAAGACATAGCAGAGGTTGCGGGTAAATTTTTCCGGCCTTCCCGTTATCTGGCGCAGGCTGCCGGCGGGGACAGCCCTACACAACGAAGCCGGTGATTTTCATCACCGGCTTGGCCATTAAGGTTATTTGTTGCTAATATTCATCTTCGTTGAAGAGGAAATCATCCTTACGGGGGTAATCAGGCCAAATGTCATCGATGACTTCGTAAGTTTCCCCTTCATCTTCCATGGCCTGAAGGTTTTCAATCACTTCCAGCGGGGAGCCAGAGCGAATCGCATAATCGATGAGCTCGTCCCGCGTAGCGGGCCAGGGGGCATCTTCCAGGTGGGAAGCGAGTTCTAGAGTCCAATACATACTAACGCGTGGTTTTTAAATTGCTTACTTTAAAGAAGCCGTCAGGGAACGATTTGTTTTCCTGCTTCCGGTCGGCAAAAGTAATAATTGGACGCGAACCAGTTGATTTAAGTCACGAATAGTTTATATTTATTTGATTTACAGCTACTTGTAAGTGCCGATGATCTGAAATTTTTTATTTTCATATCCGGGAGGAATCTGACCGATCCGGCTGGAATCTTTTGGTCCCGTGGGGTCACAGAAAACGTAACGCTGGTCATTGTATACGAATCCGTCGCCTTCGATTGCCTCTGAACCGACGGCAATGGTCAGGTGGTCATCATAAGCCACTACTGCCATCGGCAGGTTGAGCAGGTCCCTGACCAGGGCAAAAAACAGAGCGGAGCGATCTTCGCAATCAGAGAAATTGTAGCCGAACAGTTCCTCCGGCACCATCGGTTTGGAGTGGCCGAAATACTCATTGTCTTCTTTGTAGTTGAAAGCCGAGCGGGTGAAGCTGACCAGAAGTTCCACGCGTTCACGCTCATTCAGGGGCTCCAGGTAGCGACGCAGCTGAGGAAGCAGGCTGTTGCGCAGGGTGGGAGAAAGGGGCGTTTCCAGGTAACAATATTCGTGGATGAAGGGATAATCCCGCATGATGTCCACCATCGTCCGGTCGAAAGTAACCTCCATAGATTGCGGCACCCCGTGGTAGTTGAACCGCATGGACTTTACCGTTGGCTGTACGCCCAGTGCCGGCCACTTGCGTAGCTGAAAACCAAAAGACCGGCCGTGTGGGTTAGGGCGCTCATCAAAAATGTAGAGCCGC
This sequence comes from Bacteroidia bacterium, assembly GCA_030431945.1. GTDB lineage: Bacteria > Bacteroidota > Bacteroidia > Chitinophagales > Saprospiraceae > Neolewinella. The sequence continues at coordinate 5,759 of JAUIIF010000002.1, forward strand.
TGGCGCCCGTCACAGGCACCGTCGAGGCAACTCAGGTTAGCGTACGGCCGGCCACCAGTATCAATAATGGGCACTTCAAACAAGTCTTCCGTGGTGTAGACGTTGACAAATACCTGATTACCCCGGAAGGTAAGGCGGGCATCAAAGCCCGCATCAATCAGCATGCCGAAGAGGGTGATTTCCTGCGCGTTGCGGTTTTCGTTGTTGTACACTACCTGCACGCTGGTCCGGGCCAGCTTGTAAAAGAGAAAATCGTTCAGCTCGTAGCGCTGCTTGGCTTCCAGCAGTGAATTGAGTAAGACGCGGTGGGGCTTGCGCAGCACCTGTCGGTAAGCATTCCGGATGCTGACGTTGGTAAGTGCACCGGGCTCTGCAATCACCATTGCCGGATCGTACACAATGTTTACATCCTGCGCATAGAAAGGCAGGTCGAACCGATTGTAATTGGCGGGATTGCCCAGGCGAGGCGCGCTGGACCCGGCCAACAGCAGAATAAATACGCTCGTATAGCTGAGCGTGGCAAAGAAAGTTTTCATTCGTCAACTGAGGTGTGAAAGTTCAGGAAGGGGGAGACAGAGCAATGGGTTGACGGTTCGGCTAATGTGTCCTCAATATACGTTCAGCGACGAAAAAAAGTATGTCTTCGCGAAGGCTTTAAGATTTTTTATTGGTCGTTTTTTCAGTGAGGGCAAAGTTTATTGGGCGCCATCCTGCCCGCGGTAGTACCGGCAACAGGAATTCACCATCGTTCGTCCGCCCGCCTCACGGTGCGGAAGGCGGCTGCAGCGCCATTTGCCAACGAAATACGACTTAAGTGCAGGTTGCTGCACGATCTTTCCGGCTAGCCCTCCAGGGCCTCACTCGCGGCTTCCCACGACGCCATGACGCTTTCCAACTCCTCCTGCTTGGCCTTCAGGGCTGCGGTCGTTTTATCGACCAGGGCGGGATCGTTGTAGAAGTCGGGGTTCGACATCTTGAGGTGAATCTTCTCGATGTCCTGCTCCAGCCGCTCAATTTTGCGCTCGGCGTTACCAATGTCTTTCTCGAGCCGGCGTTTTTCCTCGTGGGTCAGAGTAGAAGCTTTAGGCGCGCTGCCGTTTGCCCTGTCCGTGGTTGCGACCTGCTGCTCCGTGTCGGCTTTTGATTTCTCCAACTCTACCGCCCGCATATTGTCGAGCGCGCGCTTTTCCAGGAAAAAGTTGATGTCCCCTAAGTGCTCGTGCAGTTTATGATCGCGGAACTCGATGGTTCGGTCCGTCAGCCCGGCCAGGAACTCCCGGTCGTGACTCACGACAATGAGGGTTCCATCGTAGTTCAATACCGCCTGTTTCAGGGTGTCCTTGGAGGCCATGTCCAGGTGGTTCGTAGGTTCGTCAAGCACCAGGAGGTTGAAGGGCCGCAGCAACATGCAGGCCAGGGCCAGGCGGGCCCGCTCCCCGCCCGAGAGGACGGATACTTTCTTATCCACATCCTCCCCACTGAACAGGAAGCTGCCCAGGATCGACCGCAGGCGGGTCCGCATTTCGGGCGGACTGGCCTCCTCCATCGTTTCCAGCAAGGTCTTTTTGCCATCCAGCGCATCACTCTGGTTTTGCGCGTAGTAGCCGATGGCGACGTTATGGCCAATCTCCACCTCTCCGGAGGTTGCCGGAATCTGATCGATCAGGATCTTAGCCAGGGTGGTTTTCCCCTGTCCGTTCTGGCCCACAAAGGCCACGCGGTCTCCCTTGTCCACTTTCAGGTCCACGCCCCGGAGTACGTTCAGTTTGCCGTAGGTTTTGGTGATGTCACGCGCCTGGAGCGTAATTGCACCAGACCGCGGCGCTTTGGGAAAGCGCAGGTTCATGACCGCCGTATTCGTGACGTCCAGTTCGATCCGTTCTACTTTGTCGAGCTGCTTTTGCATACTCTGCGCCATCTTGGTCTTGGTCGCTTTGGCCATGAACCGGTTGATGGTGCGTTCTTTTTCAGCAATGACCTTTTGCTGGTTTTCGTACGCCGCTTCGGCTTTCTCCCGGCGCTCCGCCTGCAGCTCTACGTATTTTGAGTAGCTGGCTTTATAATCATAGACTTTACCCAGTTCGATCTCCAGGGTCCGGTTCGTTACGTTGTCCAGGAACTGCTTATCGTGAGAAATGGTAATGACGGCTCCGGTGTAGGAAGAGAGCCAGTTCTCCAACCAAATGATGGACTCGATGTCCAGGTGGTTCGTCGGCTCATCGAGCAGAAGGTAATCCGGTCGCATGAGCAGCATCTTGGCCAGTTCGATGCGCATTTGCCACCCGCCCGAAAACTCCGTGGTCTGCCGTTGAAAATCGTTTTGCTGAAACCCGAGGCCTTTCAGTACCCGCTCTGCTTCTGCTTCCATGGTGATCCCGCCGACCATCGCGAAGCGCTCGGTCAGAGAGGTAAATTCCTCCAGCATGCTGGCGTAGCTGTCCGTCTCGTAATCCGTCCGGATTTCCATTTCCCGGTTCAGTTCCTCCAGGCGGTCTTCCATGGCCTGGATGTGCGCGAAGGCCGTGAGGGTTTCCTCCATGACCGTACGGCCGGTGGGCAACTCCATCTCCTGGTGCAAAAAACCGAGGGTACTTCCCGTGGGTCGTACCACCGTTCCTTCGTCACATCCCTGGTCTCCGGCAATGATCTTGAGCATGGTCGACTTCCCGGCGCCATTCCGGCCCACCAGCCCGACTTTATCACGGGGCATAATCACGAACGATACGTGGTTGAACAGCACCCGATCGCCGTATTGTTGGTAAATGCCGGTTGCGCTAAGCATAGTTCGTTCGTCGGTTAGTGGATAAGTCGATTAGCTTCCGAAACAGAAAATAGTCGTTTCGGCGCGCAAAGGTAGGCAAATACTAAAGTAGTCTGATAGTCAAACGGTAAGATAGTCGCTCCCGCACAGCAATAGGTGGCCATAAACAGCCCCGTGGAAAGGCGACAACCGGCTGGCCGGAGGTGACGGGCAGTCAAGGGGGCGCGGCCGCCGGTGCAGGCAAGGTAAAAGGAGCAGGCGAAACGGTTCTTCGCACTTGTCGGGCATGCCTGCAGGCTTATTGACTGATCAGGACGGGGAGCGAACCGTGCCAGGGGTACAGGGTGTTTCCCTGAAGACGACCATCTATTCTCCCAGTCTACTATCTTGCCGGACATGCATGAAAACGCCCTCCTCCTCTTTATTAAAAACCCGATTCCCGGAAAAACCAAAACCCGTCTCGCTGCTGACGTCGGCGACGAAATGGCCCTGAGGATGTACCACGTACTGTGCAACTGGACCCGGGAGCAGGCCCAGGCCCTGCCGGACACGGATCGCTACCTCTACTACTCAGCGCAAATCATCAAAGCAGACGCCTGGCCTGACCAGAAGTTCCACAAGGAGCTTCAGCACCAGGGAGACCTCGGGGAGCGAATGGAGGCAGGCTTTGCCGCGGCCTTCGCCGCGGGCCACGAGCGGGTAGTGATTATTGGCAGCGATTGCCCCGGCATCACCACTGAATACCTCGCCCAGGCTTTCGCCGCACTGCGGGAGACCGATATTGTAATTGGCCCCGCCCTTGATGGCGGCTACACCCTCCTGGGGATGCGCTCCTTCACGCCCAACCTGTTTCGAGCTGTTGCCTGGAGTACCGAGGCCGTGCTGCCAACTACTTTGGAACGTGCAGCGGCGGCCGGCAAATCTGTGACCCAGCTAAGGCCGCTTTCGGACGTTGACTACCTGGAAGACTGGCTGAGTTATGGCTGGGCGTTACCGGAAGCGGAGCCATCCGCAAAGGCATTACCCGACTCGGGTAGCCCTGATGATTGCTGACGGATACTTTTTCCGCCTTGTTGCTCGTCAATACCCTGTATCCCGGCGTTTTCTGCTTTGCGCGTCAAAAAAAATCAACGCGGCAAATTTTCCTCTCTGAGGCCCTGGTGATGATCGGTCAAGTCATAAAGGCAAGCAAAAAGCACCCGTCCGGTGTGCGCTACGGTCTTTTCCTGGCACCTGCGGCCGCGCCCTATTGGTGGCGGAAGAAACCATGCCGTCGTCGGATGGGCCCGGGCACTTTACGCCAACCTTATTTGGTCGGTACTGGTAGTCCCAAACCCTGCAATGCCCGGCGGCTGGCGATTTGCTCGGCGCTTTTCTTATTGAAGTCTTCGCCCACGGCCAGGCGGTTGCCATCCACCAGGACGGCCACCCGGAAACGATCCCGTTTATCCTGTTTAAACCGGCGCAGGATTTCATAATCCACCCGCTGTCCGTTTTTCTGGCAATGCTCCAGCAGCTGGCTTTTGTAGTTGTCGTCGTAGGTTTCCAGGCCTTCCACATCTACGTAGTTGCGCAGCATTCTCCGCAGGACGAAGCGGGTAGTCAACGCATACCCCTGTTCTACGTACACTGCACCGACGAGGGCTTCCACCGCGTTGCCCAGCATGGACTTGGCGATTCTGGTGTTGTTGTAGGTGGAGAGTATTTCGTCCAGTCCCATGTTAAAGCCGATCTCATTGAGGCTTTTGCGCTTTACGATTTTCGACCTCATTTTGGTCAGAAATCCTTCGTCTTCCGTAGGGTATTTTTTATACAGGTATTCCGCGACAATGGTGCCGAGTACGGCATCACCCAGGTACTCGAGCCGTTCGTTGCTCTGCCCGCCATAGGGGGATGATTTTCCGTCGTTGCTACTCTTGTGGTGAAAAGCGAGCTTAAAGATCTGGAGATAAGCCGGCGTAAAGCCAAGCAGACGTCTCAGCCGGCGAACGAAGTCTTTCTCCGGAGATAGATAGAAATTATAAAAACGTCTGATCGCTTTGATCACAATTTCTTAGGGGTTGTAACGCTTGAAAATAGTGGCAGAATTATGTCCTCCAAACCCAAAGGTATTACTCAAGGCGACATTTACGGTTTTTTCAACTGACTTATTAAACGTCAGGTCGAGTTTCGGGTCAATGTCCGGGTCGTCCGTAAAGTGGTTAATGGTGGGCGGGATAAAATTGTGCTGGATGGCCAGGATACAGGCAACGGACTCAATGGCTGCTGCGGCGCCGAGCAAGTGGCCGGTCATGGATTTAGTAGAGCTGATATTCAGTCCGTACACGTCCTCGCCAAAGGCCAGTTTTATCGCCTTCAATTCGGCGGTATCTCCCAACGGGGTGGAAGTACCGTGGGTGTTGATGTAGTTGACCTGACCGGGGGTAAGGTCTGCGTACTTAAGCGCATTGATCATGGCCATCTTAGCGCCGGCCCCTTCCGGGTGCGGTGCTGAAATGTGGTAGGCATCCGAGCTGGCGGCATAGCCGGCTATTTCTGCCAGAATAGTAGCTCCGCGGGCCTGGGCGTGTTCCAGGCTTTCGAGCACAAGGGCACCGGCGCCCTCTCCCAGGACAAAACCATCGCGTTCCGCATCGTAGGGCCGTGAGGCCGTGGTGTAGTCATCGTTACGGGTGCTCAGTGCTTTCATACTGTTAAAGCCGCCGATTCCTACTTTGGTGACTACGGCTTCTGATCCGCCGGTCACCATAACGTCTGCACGTCCGAGGCGAATATCGTCCGCTGCCGCCGCGAGGGCGTGGCCACCGGAGGCACAGGCGCTGACGGTAGCATAGCTGGGGCCGCGCAGATTGTACTCCATACTTACGTAGCCGGCTCCCATATTGGCAATCATGCGGGGGATCATGAAGGGGTTATAGCGGGGGGTGCCGCTGCCTTTTTCGAAGATTTCGATCTCCTGCTCCAGGGAGCGGAGGCCACCGATGCCGCTGGCCCAGATGCAGCCGGCGCGATCAGGATCCACGGCGACTTCTTTCTTCCCTTCTTCATTAACGGAGAGTAAGCCGGCCATTTCCAGTGCTTCGTCCGCCGTGTAGAGTGCCATGACGGTGTAACGGTCCTGGCGGCGGAGTGCCCGGGCATCCAGGCGGTCCGTAGGGTCCCAGTCCGTGACCTCACAAGCAAACTTAGTCTTGAAGAGCTCAGGATCAAATTGCGAAATGGGTTTGGCACCGCTGCGGCCAGCTTTGAGGCCGGCCAGGTATTCCGGGACGTTATTCCCGATGGCGGTTAGTGCTCCGATACCGGTAACTACAACACGTTGCATGGGCTTCGTTTTTTTGGTAGCGGTGCGGTAGCACCGCTGAGGTTTCCCGGCATCCAGCCGGGGTCACATACAAAAACCGCCGCCCGTGGCTCGCAGAGCGGACACGTCGGGCGGCGGAAAGAAAGGGAACGGGAACAATTACTTCTCCACGCTGCTTTCAAGGTAGGTAACAGCATGGCCGACGGTTTGGATATTCTCCGCCTGCTCGTCCGGGATGCTGATATCGAATTCTTTCTCGAATTCCATGATCAGTTCGACAGTGTCAAGACTGTCGGCTCCCAGGTCGTTTTGGAAACTGGCCTCAGGGGTAACTTCAGCTTCGTCTACGCCGAGCTTGTCGACAATGATTTGTTTTACTTTTTCCTCAATGCTAGCCATAACTTATTGGCGTTTAATGAACAATTGCGGCGCAAAGTAAGCCAGCATGGCTAACTTACGCAAATCCAAATTGCTGCTGCAATTCGGAACCGCGGTGCAAACTTACAACAACATTACTAAGTAATTTGTGGACTTTTGCTGTAAACTATTCTCTCATCCCTCTCAAAAACCTAGTGTTTAGTAACAATTAGCCATTATTTCCCCCTTCGGAAAAGTGCTGAAAATTGACAAATCATACCGTTTAAATTGCCGGAACCGGGTGATTTAACCCCTTGAAAGTTAAAGGACTGAGTATTTGAGCTGGTACTCTTTATCTTTGGTATGTTTTTTATGTTTAAGCCGATTGGATCAGAACACTACGCCCAAATTTTATGAAAGCGCATTTATTTTGTCTCGCGCTCTGTCTGGTCGGGGGTATTTTACTCGCTCAGACTGGTTCGACTCCCAAAAACGACCTGGAATTACACCGCATCTCCGGACAGCCCTTCTGGCCATCTTCCGCGAAAATGCTTTGTGACCCCGCCACCAACCCGGTTTCCATCACCAGCTGTGATGGGGAAACCCCGATCAACGGAGACAACAATCCCGAAGACGGTGCCTTTATGCAGTGGACCGCCACCGGCAGTTCGCTATACTACGTCAGAATCTACAGCCTGACGGATACTTTCGAAATTTTTCGAACTGATTTCACCGACCGCACCGTATTCAGCCCCAACGACCCGGACGGCACCACCCTTAATCAGGTTATTTTTGTCGGTGACAACATTACCAACAACTGCCTGCCCGAAGGATTCTACACCGTGCAGGTTTGGAGCGTACAGGACCTTGATGGTGATTTACTCCCCGACCGCGACCCGACCGGCGCCATCATCGGATGTTTTGTCGAATGTTCCTATGAATTCCGGCCATCCTGCGCCAGCAGTACCCTGCGTTTTTTTACCGTCGATGCCCGGGATATTGGCTGTAACGGGGTTGGGGGCTCCGTCCGCCTTTACGATTTCCGGACGGAAAACCTCTACTGTATCGATGTAGACGGCGGCGGCACCACCATTAATTGGACCGGCCCCAACAACTTTACCAGCAACAGTACTTTTATTGACAACCTCGAACCAGGCATCTACAGTGTGGAAGTTATGGACCTGTACGGCTGTACCGCTTACTGGGCCCTGGATATTGTTGAAACGGACAATGTTGCCTTCGCTTGTTCAGTAGTAAGCGGGCCTACTACTTTAGGAGGGGCAGACGGCAGCGCCGGCATCAACATTACGGCGGGGCTCGGCGAATACAACCTTTACTGGGTCGGCCCCAATATGATCCGGGATTCCCTGCTGCGCATCAGTGACGGGGAAACCGTTATTCCCGATTTGCCCGCTGGCACCTACACTTTTACCGTACGGGACCTGGAAAGCACGTGCGAGGAAGATTGCACCCTGGTTATTCCGGAACCTGACTGTTCGGACATTTCGGCAGCCATCATTGAGCTCCGCAATAGTGATTGCGACGGCAACCTCAACGGTCGCATTGCCATCACCTTTGCCGGAAACTTCATGCCTGACCTCATTTGGGAAGGCCCCGGAGTCGACGGGGTGGATACCACCGTAATTGAAAATCTCGGCCCCGGCACCTACATCTACACGGTCGCCGACGCACGCGGCTGTGGCGTTTCGGACACCATCAGGATTATTTCCGAACCCTCTTTCACCTTCAATTGCGGCGGCGTAGATGAAACGCTTCCATTTCTCGATGACGGCCGCATCGGCCTTACCCTCGCTGGCGGCACCCCTCCATTTTTACTGAGCTACGTCGCCGTAGATCAGGCCGGAGACACTTTACCTCCGCTTAACGACCAAGTGGTAATGGATGGGGACACCATTCGCAATTTGTCCGCAGGGGCCTACTTTTTGGAAATTACTGACCAAAGTGGATGCCAGCGGACTTGTATTGCGACTATCGGCGAAGCTAATTGCGACATCTTTCCCAATTGTACCCCCATCAACCCCGTCTCCATTAACGGGCTGGGGAGTGTCCTCCTCAATTTTGACAGTGGTCCGAACTGGTTCGTTACGGTTAGCGGTGCCAAGGACACCATTTTCACCACGACTGACCCCAATGTATTGCTGACGGATCTGCCCCAGGGGGATTATGCCGTGAGCGTCTACAATACTGAAGGATGTACGGGGAGTTGTACCTTTTCAATTATCCCCCCTCCCTGTACCCTGGCCGCAACGGCTACTGCTTCCGACCCGCAGTGTTTTAACGAAAACAGTGGCCGGATAGCCATCAATATTACCGGAGCAGGAAACAACCTTGTGGTGGACTGGAATGTCGACGCCTACGACGGCCGTTGGGTTGTCGGCAGCCTCCCCCCCGGAACCTACCGGATTCATATTTCTGACGAAACACAGTGTCCACTTGACACCATTGTATTTACGCTGACCAACCCTGATCCATTTACGGTCAACCTGGCCCTGGCCAACCCCATACTATGTTTTGGAGACAGCACCGGAGCCATCCGGGCCACCACGATTGGCGGAGATGGTCCTTTCCGGTACGATTGGTCGGTGGATTCCCTTCCGGACACCAGTTTAGTCAGCGGGCTTATTGCCGCTACCTATTCGCTGGCGGTAACGGATGCCAATGGCTGTGTTGCCCAGGATGACATCACTATCACCCAGCCTCCGCTCCTGAGTATGAGCTGTGCGGCCACGGCCGAATCGTTTGCCGGAGTGATGGACGGAACAATTTCAATCGGGAACGCAGGTGCAGAGAATGTGGTGACGCTAAGCGGTGACCTTGGCAACTTCACGCTTACGGCCAATACGGATACTACTTTTACGGACCTGGGGCCAGGCACCTACAACCTGTTCATCACCGACAGCAACGGTTGTACTACCGAGTGTTCCGCGATTGTAAACCCGGGTCCCTGCCAGATTGGCCTGATGACCACCACTACGCAGCCGGACTGTGCGGATGCGCTCGGGTCGGCAACCGGCATACCGACGAATCCGTTTGGAGCCGTCCGCTACCAGTGGAGCAATGGAGATACACTGGCCACCGCAGATAGCCTGGCAGCAGGCATTTACCGGCTTACCGTAGTTGATGCTTCCGGCTGTGAAGCTACCGGCAGGGTCGTCATCTCCCCCTTTACGGACATTCCTGCGGTGGGCGCAGCCACCGTTTCCGGTGTTTGCGATGACGGCTGTACGGACCTTCAGCTCAGCCTCGTCGGCACCCCTCCGTTTACCGTTGACTATGCTTACCGGGAGAATGGCGGTGCCGAATCTTTCAACAGTTTTATGCGCAACAGCTCTGGTACGGAGACAATCTGCCCCGGTGATCTGGGACTAACTTCTTTGGTCAACGTCTCCCTGCGGCTGGTAAACATAACCGACGGCAACGGCTGCCTTCGCCCCATTGACCGCCTGCTGCCCATCAACGTCTTCCCCCCCGCCGTCCGGCAACTAGATACCGTCCTTTGTCCTGGAGAGCGTATTAATTTATTCGGTGAAATATTCGATGCCAGCCGGCCGACGGGCCAGACCATTATCCCGATCCCATCCTCCAACGGCTGCGACAGTACGGTGCTGGTCAATCTGCAATACTTTGCACCTGCGGTGAGCGCCCTGGATACTACCCTCTGCGTAGGCGAGCGATTCAGTTTTTTCGGCCAGGTTTTTACGGCGAACCGCCGTTCCGGCCGGGTTTTACTCCCCATGCCTTCCAGTAATGGCTGCGACAGCATGGTGGATATTTCCATCAACTTTTTCCCCGTGGCAACGGGGACTTTGGACACGACCCTATGCCCCCGGGAACGCTTAAACTACTTCGGTCAGGTTTTTCACGCCAACCGCACCTCTGGCCAGGTCACCATCCCCAATGCAACGGTAAACGGCTGTGACAGCCTGGTTGATGTTTCCGTCACTTTCCGGGAAGACATTATTGGGACCGTAGACACTACAATTTGCGAATTTAGCCGCCTGAATTATTACGGTCAGTACTTTGATGCCAACCGGACGTCGGGAATGGTTCGCTTACCGATTCTCAGTGCTGCAGGTTGTGACAGTTCGGTGTTCGTACAGATCAGTCTACACGAATCATCGCCAGGGCGCTTGGATACCGCTGTTTGTGCGGGGGAAACGCTGCAGTTTGGAGACGTCTTTTTTGACGGGCCGGCAAACAATGTACTCACCCAGTTGGATATTCCGGACCAGTATGGCTGCGACAGCCTGGTCTTTGTTACGCTCCGGGAAATTCCCCTGCCGATCATTGAGCTCTCCGGGGACGGCATTATTTGCCCGGGTGGAGAATTGGAAATGACCCTTACGTATGACGGGCCGGGCATCGGAACCGTGGTGCTTAGCTCCAACCCGAATGAGCGAATTTCGTTGGTTGCCGGAACAACCACCATCAGCCGCCCGGTGGCCGTTGGTGCCACCGTCAGCATCCTTCAGGTCATGAGTGGGGGGGACTGCCCGGCAATTGGCATCGGAGAATTGCTGGTACGGGAAACGGACCTTGCGGTTAACATCGACGTGATTAGTGGAGACGCTGTATACGCCGTCAGCTGCGCAGACGGAGACGATGGCGCCGTACTGGCCATTCCTTCCGGAGGGCTCCCCCCCTATACTTTTCAATGGAATACTGGCGGGCAAAATGCCGTCCTGCGTGATCTTCCGGCGGGCAACTACAATGTGCTGGTCACCAGTGCCCGCGGCTGCCAGGCCGCTGCCAGGGTAGGCCTGGAAGCACCAGAAGTACTTTTTGCCGTGACCAATGAGGTGGAGGCCAATTGCCTGGACACCCTTCCTTCACTTATTCTGAGGGACATTCAAGGGGGCATCAGTCCCTACCTGTTTCGGATCGGGGGCAATAATGCTTTCCTCCCGGTCGCCAACTTCCCCGACACCCTACGGTTGCCCGTAGGCAGGACGGTGCTGGAAATTGAGGACATTAACGGGTGCCGCCTGAGTGAAACTTTTAATTTTTCTCCCCCTCCGGAGCCCCAACTCGTCGCCACGCCTTCCCTCGCGGTGATCCCGGCGGGAGATAGTGTTCGCATTCAGCTTTTAACGAACCTTGACGTACAGGGATTCAGGCTTTTTCCCGGTCCGGACTCCCTGATCCCCAGCGATGTATTTTACGTGGCGCCGACGGATAATGCGCTGTACGAAATTACGGCCATGGATTCCTTCGGGTGCAGGGCGACAACCTTCGTTGAGGTAATAATCGACGACTTCGTTCCCATCTACACCCCTAATGTATTCACGCCTAACGGAGATGGGGTGAACGATGTCTTCCGCCTGTTCGCCAGGCCTACAGTACTTGCTTTCAGTAACTTTTCCATTTTCAACCGCTGGGGAGGCAGGGTTTACTATCTGGAAGACACCATTGGGCCCAATGAACTGAACTGGGGATGGGATGGTTATGCCGAGAATGGAAAAATTCACGAACAGGATGTTTACATTTATACCGTTACCGTAGAGCTTGCAGACGGAAGAACGGTGGAAATTGCCGGCGATGTTTTATTACTTCGGTAAAGCTTAATTTACCCGAACTGCCTAAAAAAGTATTAAACTTTTGATTTTCCGGCTTAACAAAGCCAAAAAATGGGGTCAGTGAACAACGAATGCCTTACCCTTTCTCGTTATTCCCGACACTAACCTAGAGCACAGAGACATGATCAAGTACCTTTTCACCGCCCTATTATTTTTGTGCTGTCTTAGTACGAGCCAGGCAGCTATTACCCCGGAAGCGATCCTGGCGAAAGTAATGACTTCTTCCCCAGCCGATCAGGAAGATTACATTAAGCGCTACAAAAAAATCGCCATTCGGGAAATGGAGCGAACGGGTGTCCCCGCAAGCATTAAACTGGCACAGGGGCTTCTGGAGAGCGACTCGGGCAAGAGTAAACTTGCCCGCAGTGCCAATAATCATTTTGGTATCAAGTGCGGTAGCCAGTGGAATGGCGACACCTACTTCAAAGAGGACGACGACTATGATGAAAATGGTCGGCTGGTGAAGAGTTGTTTTCGTCAGTACCGCAACCCGGAAGCCAGCTTTGTTGCCCATTCAGAATTTTTGCGCGACCCCAATAAATCCTTTCGCTACGGTTTTCTCTTTCGCCTTGACCCCGCCGATTACCGCGCCTGGGCGGAAGGGCTCCGTCGTTCCGGATATGCCACCAACCCCAACTACCCGAACCTGCTGATTTCGCTAATTGAGCGGTATAATCTTAATCAATACGATCAGTCCAGTGTGGTGGTTGAAACTCCGGAAGTGGTTCTGGAGCCCGTAGAAGACCTGCAACGAGGCATTTTACGGACCAACGACGTCAGTTATTTCATTAATGACGCCCCCATCAGCGTCCAGGAAATTGCCCGTCAGGTAGACGTTAGTGTCGGGCGCTTGCTTGATTACAATGAAGGCCTGCGCCAGGAAAGTCAGCGTGTTGACACCGGTGATCGGGTCTACTTGCAGAAGAAGCGTAAATCCTACCGTGGGTACGAACAGTACCACGTAGTTGAGGAGGGCGAGAACCTCTACGATGTTGCCCAGCGCTACGCCCTGCGGCTTGATAAGTTGGCCAAGCGGAATCGCCTGCAGGAAAACAGCGACCCGGCTACTGGTGAAAAAATCAAACTTCGCGGCAGCAAGGTGAAAGACCCGATCCGCCTTGAAGGAGAGATAGACCCTGACGCCACCCTGGAGGATATCCCGACCGGAGATGACGGACGCATTATTGTTGACGACCCGACCTCGCCAACCACCCCACCTGATTTTCCGACGTCCCCGACCACCCCACGTCCACAGGTCCCAGGCCCGGGAACAACGACTCCGCCCACAACGACGAATCCCAACCCGGTCCCACAACCGACAACGCCGCCTTCGACGACAACACCGCGCCCCGTTCCTCCGGTAGTAGTGCCCCCGCAGGTTACGAACCCGCCGAGCGTACCACCGAGCCAGCCGACCACCACTACAGCACAATACCATACGGTAGTAGCGAAAGAGACCTTGTACGCCCTCAGCCGCCGGTACGGCCTGACGGTGGACGCCCTGAAGCAACTTAATGGCCTGACGAGTAATACCATTTCCATTGGCCAACGACTCAGGGTCCGGTAGTACCCCCCCGGCATTACTGTTGTTTCCGCACGCAAGCGAAGATTAGGGTAGAGAACGAGCGGCACAGATACGTGAGTCCTCCCGAGTTTTCACTGTGCTGTTTTAGCCCTGAGAAAACAAGTCAGCTCGTATCACCTCCCTGCCGGGGCAAAGTCAAAATTCGGTGTAACGCCTATTTGCGAGGGCGGGAGGTCGGTCTTCCGTAGCGAGGAGGGCTGCTTATACCCCTCATCTATGTTGTACAAGTGGTTATGCTCCCGAAAGAGGGGGTATGACGCTTTCGGAGGGAAGTAGCTACCTTAGCCACAACCAAAACATTTGTCGTGCGGCCTGCCCTCTTTGCCTTATTATTCCTGGCGTATTCGCTTTTCACCCCCAGCCCTCTGTTTGCTCAGGACCTTGAGCAGGAAGGCGAATATGGTATAGACTGGGGAGGATACCTCTTTGGCATCAAGGGAGGGCCCAGCCTGGGCAATCAGGATTGGTCCGGGTTGGAAACCGAGCTGTTGCTGGGGTATCACGGTGCCCTTTTTCTGGAGTCCATTCCGGCCCAAGGCAGGTTCAGCCTCTACGGCCAGCTGGGATACCATTTGCGTGGCAGTAAGATCAGCCGCCGCAGAGCCTTTACCTTTGGCGGCAACCGGGTAACCCTACCGGCGGATGATTTCCGCTTTCAGAACCTTTCGCTTGCCCTTGGCGCCAAGTCGGTTTTCAATTACACAAGTTTTGCAGACCTCTATTACGTACTGGGGCTGCGGGTTGATTACAACCTGGATACGAACCTCGATCAATACGACCAATTGGAAGGGGCATTCGGTACGTCTTTTCGCTTAAATTATCCGTTTGAAAGTCCGGACTTCATTAATGAGGTGACCTACGGCGCCACTTTCGGCGCCGGCGCCCTGATCCCCATTTCCGAAAACATGAGTGGTTTCATCGAAATTACGGCCCACCCCGATTTTAATTTTCAGTACAACCAACCACCGCTGGACAACATTATCGACCCCTTTGGCGGTGCCCCCCGGACCATCGGCGCCCGGCAAATCCGCAACTTCACGCTTGAAATCAGCTTCGGGCTTCGCTTCCTTCGTAAATGGCGCTATGTCAATTAAGCGGGAATTACGATCACTTGCCGAGGGGCTGACGACTCTGCTTTATCCTCGTCTCTGCCTTAATTGCCGCAGCGTCGTCCGCCAGTCCCAGACCCCTCAGCTTTGCGCTACGTGCCAGGCAGCGTTGGCTTATACCGAACAGTGGTTGCTTCCGGAAAACGCCCTGACCGACCGCCTGAAGGGCAGACTGCCGCTGACCTTCGGTGCCGCCCTGCTCGCATTTGGAACCGGAACGGTTTGCCAGCAACTCATCCACGCCCTCAAGTACCATCACCGGCCGGAAATTGGCCTTCAACTGGGGGAGCAGCTGGGAGAAATCCTGGTAAAACAAGCGGTGCTTGCTGACCTCCAGGGGATTGTCCCCGTACCCATCCACCCAGATCGACGCCACGACAGAGGGTACAATCAGGCCGAAGAAATAAGCAAGGGCATTGCCCGGGTACTGGGGAAACCAATGTTTCCGGAAGCCCTGCGCCGAAAAGTATTTAAAGGGTCCCAAACCAGGAAGTCGCGCTTTGAGCGCGTGGAAAACACCCGCGAATCTTTTGCCGCAGGGAAGGGGGATTTCAGCGACAAGCATCTGCTCCTGGTGGACGACGTGCTGACCACCGGCGCTACCCTCGATTTTTGTGGAAATATATTGTTGGAGCACCACCCGGGCGTACGGATCAGTATCGCGACCCTGGCCATGGCCACGTAAACGTGCAGCATTCAGCAGATTAGTGCAGCGTTCGCGGCCGGAGGGGGAATAGCCAAAACCAGCGTCGGCATTACGGAAGACAAGTACTTGCCCCACCGTTTGCAAGTATCCGGTCGGCTTTCCTACCTTTGCGCATGGAAACGAACTACCCCCCCAAGTTTGCCGAGCAGGGCCTCACTTTTGATGACGTTCTGTTGCTCCCCGCCTACAGCGAAGTACTTCCCCGCGAAGTCAACCTCTCCAGCCAGCTGACCCGCGGGCTGCGCCTTAATGCGCCCATCGTCTCCGCAGCGATGGATACGGTTACGGACGGACGGCTGGCCATCGCCATCGCCCGGCAAGGTGGCATCGGTATCGTACACAAAAACATGACGATCGAGGAACAGGCCGAACAGGTCCGGATGGTCAAGCGGTCTGAGTCCGGGATGATTGTCGATCCGGTAACCCTTCCGGCAGACGCTACCGTAGCCGACGCCAAAGCCCTGATGAAACGCCACCGTATCGGCGGCATTCCGATCGTCGACGACAATTATCACCTGATCGGCATCCTGACGAACCGCGACCTTCGGTTTGAAAAAGACCCGCACCGTTTGATCAGGGAGATCATGACGACGGAAAACCTCGTTACGGCGCCGGTGGGGACGACCCTCGACCAGGCAAAAGACATTCTCCAACGCCACAAAATTGAAAAGCTCCCCGTCGTCAGTGATACCGGGCTCCTGGAAGGGTTAATTACTTACAAGGACATCATGAAGGTGAAAGATTACCCGAATGCTTGTAAGGACAGCTACGGCCGGCTCGTCGTAGGTGGGGCCATCGGCGTAACTGCGGACATGCTGGAACGCGTCCAGGCCCTCGTCAACGTAAACGTGGATGCCATTACCGTAGACACGGCCCACGGCCACAGCAGGGGGGTACTGGAAGCGGTAAAAAGAGTAAAAGATACTTTTCCTGACCTGCAGGTTATTGGTGGCAACGTGGCCACGGGTGCCGCCGCGAAAGCGCTGGCCGATGCCGGCGTAGACGGCGTTAAAGTAGGCGTGGGCCCGGGCTCCATCTGTACGACCCGCATCGTGGCCGGCGTAGGGGTGCCCCAGCTCTCGGCAATCTACAATGCGGCCCAGGCCCTGAAGGGTACGGGAGTCCCCATCATTGGTGATGGAGGCATCCGCTATTCCGGCGACATCGTCAAAGCCCTGGCCGCCGGAGCGTCCACCATTATGGCGGGCAGCCTCTTCGCCGGCGTGGACGAAAGCCCGGGAGAGACCATTTTGTTCGATGGCCGGAAATTCAAAGTGTACCGGGGCATGGGCTCACTCGGCGCCATGAACAAGGGTAGTAAAGACCGGTATTTTCAGGACGTGGAAGACGACGTCAAGAAACTGGTACCGGAAGGCATCGAGGGTCGGATAGCCTATAAGGGAAGCCTGGCCGAAGTCGTCACCCAGTACCTGGGGGGCCTGCGGGCCGGCATGGGCTACTGTGGTGCCCACACCATCGAAGACTTGCAGCAGGCCCAATTCGTCCGCATCACGAATGCCGGCATGATGGAAAGCCACCCGCACAACATTACCATCACGAAGGAAGCCCCCAACTACTCCCGGCGGTAGCCGGGCGTGAGCTTTGCTTTGCTCCTCCTGCTTAGCTTGTACCCGCGGCCGCGCCTCCACTTCCAGTAAATGGCGGGCGCGGACGCGGGTGCAGGGCACAGGGTAAGAAGCAAGCCCCTCACCACCGCAATCTTTGTTTACCTTAGCCGCCCATGTCGCTATCCTTACTCGTTGTCAGTGATTATCGGGACAGCCGTAATGCTGTCCGCCCCGAAGGCCGCTGGTTTATTGGCCTGATCCGGGATTTCGGCTATTCGATCACGCTGATGACCCCCCGGGAGGGCGCCAGCTACCTGGAAGAACTGGAGGCTGCGGGGGTGCGGATCATCGACTGGCATCCGGCGACAAAATTCGGCAAGGCCGACCGGGAAGGCATCCGTGCCGAACTCGAGGCGCACCATTACGATCTGCTCCACCTCTTCAACAATAAAAGTATTGTCTCCGGAATCCGGGCAGCTAAAGGGTGGCCCGGTAAAGTGCTTACCTACCGCGGCTATACCGGGAACATTCACTGGTGGGACCCAGGCGCCTATTTTCAGCACCTGAGCAGCCGCGTAGACGGGATCATCTGCGTCAGCCAGGCCGTTAAGGAAAGTTTTGACCGGCTGCCGCGCTTTGATCGTAGTAAAACCCTCGTCGTCGGTAAAGGCCACGACCCCGCCTGGTACGCCAGGATTAACCCCGGCAACCTGGAGGAGCTTTTCGGGATCGGTCCCGAAAAAACCACCATCATCGTCATCGCCAACGCCCGGCGGATGAAGGGGATGGACTACCTCGGCACGGCCATCCGGCGTTTGCCGCCGGAACTGAACCTCCATTTCCTGTTCGTAGGCCGGGGCCTGGATACGCCGGAACTGGAATCTGACCTGGCCGACAGTTACTACAGTCATGAATACACTTTTGCCGGGTTCCGGGAAGATGTGCTTGAGCTACTGGCCGCGGCCGATGTAAGCCTGCTGCCCAGTGTGAAGGGGGAGGGCCTCAGCAAGGTTTTACTCGAAAGTATGTTCCTCGGCCGGCCCACCGTCATGACCGACATCGGGGGCAACCAGGGCCTGGGCATTGACGGCGAAACGGCGCTGATCGTTCCCGCCCGCAGTGACGAAGCCCTGACGCAGGCCATGACTCGTCTGGCCCAAGACCATGCCTTGCGCCAGCGCCTGGGGCTGGCCGGCAAAGCCTACATTTCTGAAAAATACCATGCTGACCGGACCGTAAAGGACCTGGACGCGGCTTACCGAACGGTTTTAGCAAGGGATTAGCGAACGCTTCGAACGCGAAATCCCTTACTGTTTCCTATCTTTCCCTCGACTTATCTAATCTACGTTCATGCAAATCAAACAACTAGGCCTCGCTGCTGCCCTGCTCTTGCTGGCAGCTTGTGGCGACTCAAGTACGGCAACCACCGACTCTTCCGCTGCCGCGATACCGCCGCCACCGCCACCGGTCATCGCAGAAGATGGGGAGTGGACGCCTCTTTTCAACGGCAACGACCTTACGGGCTGGCATACTTACGGTAAAGAAGGCGTAGGTGCTGCCTGGAAAGTAAAACACGGAGAAATCTACCTCGACGTAGCAAACAAAGACGGTTGGCAGGCGGAGGGAGGTGGAGACATCGTAACGGACGAAGCCTACGGCAATTACGAACTGGAACTGGAATGGAAAATTGGTGAATGCGGCAACAGCGGCATCATTTACAACATCGTCGAAAAAGCCGACTACCCCTACCCCTGGCTTACCGGCCCGGAAATGCAGGTGCTGGACAACACCTGCCACCCCGACGCCAAGATCGTCACCCACCGAGCCGGCGACCTCTACGACTTCATTTCCGTTAAAGAGGAAAATGTGCGTCCGGCCGGCGAGTGGAACCAGGTGAGACTTGTCGTCACTGACGGGAGGGTCGAACACTGGCTGAATGGCCAAAAACAAGTCGAGTACGTCAATAAAGGCCCGGAATGGGAGGCCATGATCGACGACTCCAAATTCAAGGACTACGACTCCTTTGGGATGTCCACTTCCGGTAAAATCTCCCTGCAGGATCACGGCGACGCCGTCTGGTTCCGTAATATTCGAATCCGGGAACTGGGCGCAGAGTAGTGAGGTAGCCGGGTAGCATTGGTGACGGCTAGTTGCCGGTCACGTGCGTTACTACCCATCGACCAGACTATCACACTCCCCAACTTCCACACACCCCAACTTCACTAACACTCCATCTTCTAAAAGCTTACCCTCATGTCTACTACCGCGACTAAAACGTTCGCAGACGTACCCGCTAACCGGGACCGACTTTTCCTGGCCAGTTGTTTTGCCCTTATCGTAACGTCCATGACCTTCGCCATTCGCGCAGGTATTCTCGGTAACCTTGCTACTGACTTTGGCTTATCGGATGCGCAACTCGGCTGGGTCAACTCCATGGCGTTTTACGGCTTCCCACTTGCCATGCTGGTGGGGGGTGCCATTTACAACTCCGTAGGGCCTAAGGTACTCCTGTGGCTGGCGTTCATCAGCCACGTACTGGGCCTGGTGCTCACCATGACAGCCGGCGGCTTCTGGGGGCTCATCATTTCTACTTTCCTGATTGGCTTTGCCAATGGCTCGGTGGAAGCAGCGTGTAACCCGCTGATTGCGGACATGTACCCCGATAAGCAAACGGAGATGCTGAACAAGTTCCACGTCTGGTTCCCCGGCGGTCTGGTTATCGGCTCCCTGATTGCCTTCTTCATTGGCGACAGCGTCTCCTGGCAAACCCTGATTGCCACCATGTTTATCCCAACGGCCATCTACGGCTTCCTCATCCTGGGGCAGAAATTCCCGAAGGGTGACAACATTGTCAGCGATACCGGTGAAAACATCAAAGGAATTCTTACGCCGCTATTCATCATTATGGCCCTGATTATGACGATGACGGCCACCACGGAATTCGGTGCTACACAGTGGGTGGAGCGCATCCTGGGTAACGCCGGTGCAAATGCGATGATCCTCCTGGCCATGACGGCAGGCATCATGGCGGCAGGACGATACTTTGCCGGACCACTCATTCACAGTTTCAACGCTGCGGGCGTACTGATCGGCTCGGCGGTACTGGCCTGTATCGGTCTGTTTATGCTCAGTATGGTTACCGGGCCGATGGTTTACGTAGGCACGGCCATCTTCGCGCTTGGTATTTGTTACTTCTGGCCAACCATGCTCGGCTTTACGGCGGAGAACCTGCCGAAGTCCGGTGCCTTCGGTCTTTCCCTCATCGGCGGCGCGGGCATGCTTGGTGCCGGTATCTGGAACCCGATCATCGGCGGCTGGATCGATAGCGGCCGTGAAACGGCCATTGCTGCCGGTCTTTCCGGTGACGCTGCCGAGCTGGCCACCGGCCAGGCGACCCTGGGGAACATTGCCATTTTCCCCGGCATCCTCATCTTTGTTTTCATCGGTCTTTATTTTTACATGAAGAACCGTACACCGGCCGATGAGGCGGTACTTAACCCCGATGCCATGTCCGCACCGGGTTCTGCGCGGTAAACGATCTGTCCGCAGTAAGGCACAACGCCCGCTCTCCGCCCGGAGGGCGGGCGTTGTCTTTTACCCCTGGTGGTTCACCCCGGTAAGCGGTAAGCCGGCTTCTTAGCTTGCCGGCATTATTTTTTTGCGATGGCTGCCAGCGCTTTGCGCCTGGTCAGTACCCGTTTCATTCCGGCATAGCCAAAAACGGCCAGGATAATTACCGCTGTTCCCCAGTAAAAGCGGGGCGTTAGTTCCTCGGCATCGTTCAACAGAAAATAAGCGAGGGCAATACCGTACACCGGCTCCAGGTTGACCGTCAGGTTGGCGGCGAAGGCGGAGAGCTTTGTTAAAGTCCGCAGGAAGAGGTAATTGGTGAAGGTGGTACAGAGCGCGGCCAGGACGATGAGCAGCAGCCAGTCCTTCGGCGTCGGCCAGAATGCGCCGCCCAGAAAAGGGAGCACGGGGGTGAGGAAAAGGGCCCCGGCCGTCATTTCGATGAACGTGATTCGAAATGGATCGGCTTTTTCCACGTAGCGTTTATTGAAGGACGTAAAAATCGCTACCAGTAAGGCGGAAAGTAAACCGACCAGGATACCGGGCGTCATGGAGGCATCTACCCCATCCACGATCAGCCAGATGCCGGGCAAAATAAAAGCACCGAGCAGAAGTTCGTACCACAGGAATTTCCGCCCCGTAATCCAGGGCTCGACGATGCTGGAGAAGAGGGAGGTAGTGGCCATGCAAATAAGTCCGACACTGGCATTGGCCAGCTTGATGGCTCCGTAAAACGTAACCCAGTGCACGGCAACAATGCAGCCCAGACCGGCAAAGATCAGGGCCTGACGACGGCCAACTTCCCGTAGTATTCGGCCGATCTTCACGAAAGCCAGGAGGCTGATGCTGGTCAGCAACACCCTCCACCAAACCAGGGTGACGGCGGACAGGGAAATCAGGTCCCCCAGAATAGCCGTAAATCCCCAAAGGAAAACGGCAAGGTGGAGTTCCGCGTAAGCGCGGGATTCGGAGTAAGCCAAAGTGTAATGAATAGGTAGTGAATAGTGGGCTGCGGGTTAAGCAGCTACTGCCAACGTCACGGGCAAATATCGGAAGCAATTGGTTGGGACGGGCAGAAACCTGCGGCACAAAAAAACAGGTCGCTCTCTTGGAAGAACGACCTGTTTATAGAAAGCTATTGGGTCAGCGACGACACTACCGTCTGTAGTACCGGCAACTTATTTCCGCTTACGCGGCGTCCGTTGCTTGCGGGCCGGAGCGGAGCTCCGGGATTTGGCCTTTCCCCCACTGCTCTTCCGAGGTCCTTTCCCGGCACCTGCGGCCGCGCCCCCTGAAGATTTGTTACCGCCGGAGCGCCGCCGGTGGTTCCCCCCCTGGGCCGGAGCCTCTTCTCCGTGAATTTTCAGGACTTTCACCAACGCCATATCTATCCGACGCCGTTCCAGATCCACATCTTCGATTCGTACGCGCAGCTGGTCCCCCATTTTAAGGGTTTTTCCGGTTTTACGACCAGTGATGGATAGTTTCCCTGACCCAATGTCGTAAGGCTCATCCATCTCTGCGTAAGTGATCATGCCTTCTACGTAGTTCTCCGTGAGTTCCACAAATACGCCGAAGTCGGCCAGGCCATTAATGATCCCGTCGTACTCTTCGCCGACGTTATCCAGCATGAATTCCGTTTGCTTGTACTTGATGGATTCGCGCTCTGCCGTTACGGCTTTACGTTCCTGGGCCGAGATGTGCTTACAGACTTCCTCCAGCTTCATTGGGTTTGCCTTGTAAAGGCTTCCCTTTTCCAGGTTAGCGTGCAGAATCCGGTGGACGAGTACGTCCGCATAACGGCGAATCGGACTCGTAAAGTGGGTATAATTTTCGAACCCCAGGCCATAGTGGCCGATGTTCTCCGTTGTGTAAGTCGCTTTGGCCATCGTACGGATAGCGATCGGGGCGATCATTTTCACCAGGGGGTCTTCGTCGGCCTTGCTCAGCAATTCGTTGTAGCTCTTAGCGATTGTTTCCGGAGAGCGCAGGTCCATTTTATAACCAAGTGCCTCGGCAAACATGGCCAGTTCTTCCACCTTCTCCATGTTCGGTTCGTCGTGGACCCGGAAGACAAAGGGGATGAGTTCCTTCAACCGTTCCGCTTTCTTCACCATGTAGGTCGCCACTTCCTGGTTAGCCAGGAGCATGAAGTCCTCGATGAGCATATTGGTCTCAATACGGTCTTTGATGTAGACTTCGAGCGGCGTACCGTCTTCGTCCAGCTTGAAGCGCACCTCATTGGAGTTGAAGTCAATGGAACCGCTCTTGAAACGCTTCTTGCGCAGCGTTTTGGAAATTTTGTGCAGCTGGAAGAGTTCGTCCCGGAAGTCTCCCTTGCCGGTATCCAGTACTTCCTGGGCTTCTTCGTAGGTGAAGCGGCGATCGGAGTGGGTTACCGTCCGGCCGAACCAACGTTTCCGGATTTGGAAGGACTTGGGGTCCATGGTGAAGACGGCGCTGAAGGTCAGCTTATCTTCGTTAGGGCGCAGGGAACACAGCTCGTTGGAGATACGCTCCGGCAGCATCGGACAAACCCGGTCAACGAGGTAAACGCTGGTGGTCCTTTCGGCAGCTTCGCGGTCCAGGGCACTTCCCGGTTTTACGTAGTGGCTGACGTCGGCAATGTGGATACCGACCTCGATCTGGCCGTTTTCCAGGGTTTGGATGGACAGGGCATCGTCAAAATCCTTCGCCGTCAGCGGGTCAATGGTGAACGTAGTCACGTCCCGCATATCGCGGCGGATGTTGATTTCCTGGGGGCTGATCTTTCCGGGCAGCGCTTCGCTTTCCCGGATAACGTCTTCGGGGAAGGTAATCTGGAAACCGTTATTGATCAGAATCGTCTGCATTTCGATTTCCGAGGTACCTTCTTCACCGAGGACGGCCGTCAGGGTACCGGAGAGCTGCTTAAAGCGATTGGGTTCCCAATTGTCGATGCGGACCACGACTTTTTCGTTGGTCTGTGCACCAAGGTTTTCGGACCGGTGCACGGCCACCAGAAGTTTTGGCGCACCGACCTGGTCGACTTCCACCTCGGCGTACTTAGGGTATTCCTTGTAGGTGCCGACAAAATGAGTGATGCTGCGTTCGAGCACTTCCGTTACCTCACCTTCCGGCTTCCGGCGGCGGGTTGGTGTCCAATACCGGACTTTTACCTTGTCGCCATCCTGGGCGGAGCCCAGGCGGCTGCCGGGTACGAAGATGTCGTCTCCGTCGCCGTCTACGACGATGTAGGCATCTCCCGTACGGGTTTTGTCTACGCGCCCCTCGAGGTAATCGGAGGAGGTTTTCTGCCGGAAATCCCGGGCAATCTGAAACTTATAATTGTCAGTAGCGCGGACGGTGCCGGCTTTTTCCAGGCTTTGCAGGGCGGAGAGCACGCTGTCCTGGCTATTTTTCACTTTCAGCTTTCGAATCAGCTGCTTGGGGTTGTACTGTTTACTATCGTTTTGCTTCAGTTCTTTGAGGATGGCGCGTTCTAAATCGCGCGCCTTGAGCTTAGTGCCCTTAATCTTATTTCTAGACATGTTATGCTGGGTGGTTCCGCCGCCCCTTTGGCTGGCGGGCCGCCGGGTATCGGCGGGCTTTGGTTTGGGGTATTTGGTATCTTTTATTCGAGAGGTGTAACAAGGCATCTTACTGAAAAGTTCTGTTTGGTGGAATTGGGCGCGGCCGCAGGTGCAGGGAAGGGGGATTTGCAGCAGCGTTTGGGACATCAGGATGGCCGGCAAACAGATTGGTGCTGTTTTTCGTACGTTCTTTGCCGTAGGGAAGACGGAACGATGCCCGTCCCCGGTAAAAAGTCATCCCTAACCCGTCGTACCTTCGCCACCATGTCAACCTCTCAAGCAGCCCCCATTGTCATTATTGGAGCCGGCCCTGGCGGCGCAGCCACTGCATTACGGCTTTCGTACCTGGATATTCCCTGTGTCCTGATCGACAAGGCAACCTTCCCCCGCGATAAGATTTGCGGCGATGCCCTCAGCGGCAAGGTACCGACCCTGCTGAACCGGCTCGACCCTGCCATCATGGAACGCTTTCGTCAGCGTTTCACCCCCATCGATGTCTGGGGCATCCGCTTCATCCCCCCCTCGAAAAAACTGATTGAACTGCCCTTTAAGGTCGGCTACGAACGCGTCCCTGACGAAGCGCCCGGCTACGTCTCCAAACGCATGGATTTTGATGCGTTCCTGGTGGAAGAGGTACAACGCCGGAGCAATATTACCTTACACCTTGGTACCGAGATCGGTAGTTGGGAGAAAACGGCTACGGGCTATACCGTTTATACCAAGGACAAGGCACAGAGCTGGTCTTGCCGCCTGCTTATCGATGCCAGCGGTGCCCACAGCCGCTTCAGCAGAAAGGAGGCCGGTCAGGAAATTGACCACGACCACCATGCGGCGGCCGTCCGGGCCTACTGGAAGGGCATCAGTGGGTTTCACCAGGACAACTTCATCGAACTCCACTTTCTGGAAAAGTACAATCCGGGCTATTTCTGGATCTTCCCACTCCCGAACGGAGAAGCCAACATCGGACTCGGGATGCGGTCCGACATCGTCAAAAGAAAGAAAATCAACCTGCGCGAGGCACTGGACGAGATTGTTGCCTCTCCGGAATTCCGGGACCGTTTTCAGGACGCTGAGCCGATTGGCCCGACAATGGGGTACGGGTTGCCGCTGGGCTCGAAAGACCGGGTACTGTCGGGTGACAACTACCTCCTCGTCGGAGACGCCGGTCATTTGATTGATCCACTTACGGGAGAAGGCATTGGTAATGCCACCTACTCGGGCTTTATTGCCGCGGAACTGGCAGAAAAGTGCCTGGCCGAGCAGCGTTTTGACGCAGCGTTTTTACGGGACTACGATGTTCGGATTGAGCGGGTACTACGCTCAGAATTGCGACTCAGTTACCGGATGCAACAGATCATGCAAATTAAATGGTTGACAAATTTGCTGACGGGCATCGTTGCAGCCAACCCGAAGGTCATTGAAGTACTCTGTAGAATGTACACCGATTTTGAATTGCGCAAGCAATTGGTCAAACCGATGTTTTGGTGGAAGCTGTTTCGGGCCAAAAATGGCAAGCTCCCGGCAATAGATTCAGCGGCTACAAAATAAGCTAACGAAATTTTAACGTTATTTTAGTGATATTTCGTAACAAATTGGCCGGATCGGCAGTTAAAGAATTAGTTGATTAAGTTTCATATACTAGTGAGTGTAAAGTGAGCCTCCGACCCTGTTTGACGGGTACGGGGGTTCTTTTTTTGGGGAAGCGATACCGACCGGGTCATATGGAGAAGTCCCTGTTGCAATTGCAACAGGGACTTCTCCATATGACCCGCGGTCTGTTTTACCAGGGCCTTTCGCGCCCTGCAGCCTAAGGCTGCACCGTTTCCACTACCCGGACGAACCTTACTTCGCCCGTGGCACTATCCCTTACGCGTACCAAGTAGCTGCCGGCCGGTAGCCCCAGTCCCGTCAGGCGGGCCGTCCGGGTTCCGGCGTCAAGGGTGCGACTGTTCAGTAACCGTCCATTGACGTCCATCAGTTCCAACGTTGCGATTGCCGCCAGGGGCTCCCGGAACTGCAGGGTGAGTTCATCCGTAAACGGGTTGGGGAATACCTTGCTTTCCAAAGCATTGTCAGCACCTGCGGCCGCGCCTACGACGACCCGTCGTGGCGCCCCGTCTGCAGCCACGGCGACGGATTGCCCCGCCTCTTCCACCAGGCTAAGCATTTCCGGTAAACGCCCGGCCTCCTCGGCCAGTACGTTCAGCACCAGGGTATGTTCCGTTTGGCCTGTTTCCAGTTGCAGCAGCTGCAGCGTGCCGTTGTCCAGGCGGAATGCATGCGCCGGTAAATCCGTGTGTGCAATGCCGAGCAACTGCAGGCCCGTGGCCGCCAGTTTCAGCTGAAAACCCGCCAGTTGTTCGCCCGTAAGGCGGAGCTCCACCAGGCGTTGCTCGCCCCGCATTACCGTTGCCTCCGGCACTTCCACCGTGAGACCAACCTGTAAGTTGTCTACGCTGAGGA
>JAUIIF010000339.1 GCA_030431945.1 Bacteroidia bacterium
CTGCGGACAGCCTGCCGGCTAATCGATAAATTAAGATCAAAGGAGCAGAACAACCCGACGTACAACTCAGCGCCCGCGTGGAGATTTGCCGCCCGGGCCCTGGTGCGGGAAAGACCACGCTTTTTTGCGGGAGCCGACTGTGCTCTCCCCCCCGGCTGTCCCGTCTTCATTTTTGCACCTGCGCGCCGTCGCCCCCCATCACCTAAACGCCATGCTGCCAGGCAGCTAAAACGGGAACCGGGAAAAAAGCCGGGGCTTGCTACTTTTTCCCCGCACAAAACCCTTTCACTTTCCAAAAGGCAAGAACTATCTTTGCCCACTGATAAAAAAGTTACCTAATGGGACGTGCATTCGAATACCGCAAAGCGGCGAAAATGAAACGCTGGGCCGGCATGGCCAAAGCCTTTACGAAAGTTGGACGCGAGATCAACATCGCGATCCGGGAGGGCGGCCCTGACCCCGATTATAACCCCCGGCTTCGTTTGGCCATCAACAACGCCAAGGCCGTAAACATGCCGAAGGCCAACGTTGATGCCGCCATTAAACGAGCGACGGATAAGGACACTTCCAACTACGAGGAAGTGACTTTTGAAGGATACGGCCCTCACGGAATTGCCGTTTTTGTGGAAGCCACCTCCGATAATAACAACCGTACGGTAGCCAACATCCGCCACGCCTTTTCCAAGTACGGAGGCAGTCTGGGGGTGAATGGCTCCGTAGATTATATGTTTACCCGTAAGGGCCAGTTCATTGTCAAGGCGGAAGACCTGAAGGGAAAAGACCTGGAAGAACTTGAACTGGAATTGATCGACGCCGGCCTGGACAGCATTGAGCAGGAGGAGGAAGAAGTTTCCTTCTACACCAGTTTTGCAGATTTTGCGGGCTTCGGACCGCAAATGGAAAAACTGGGCATTACGGTCAGCAAGGCAGAGCTCGTCCGCATTCCGATGCATACCAAGAAGCTTTCCGATGCGGAAGTAGAGGACGTCCTGAAACTCATCGAAAAACTGGAAGAGGATGATGATGTCGGCAACGTGTTCCACACAATGGACGAAAGCGAGTAAACCGCAGCGGGCAGCCAAAAGTCTTGAGTCGTTTTAGATAATTTGATAGTGCTTTTTCCATGCTTCCCACCATTGCGCAATACCTGGCTGACCATCAATTGCCCTTAACCGACTTTACGCTTCGCCTTTTTTCCCCGGGCCGGATCAACCTGATTGGGGAGCACACTGACTATACCGGTGGCTGGGTTATGCCCGCAGCCATTGATAAGGGGATTGAATTCTACGCCCGGCCCCGGCCGGGCCAGGCTTTGTACCTCCACGCAGTGGACCTGGATGAACGGGCCCACCTGCCCCTGCCCGTTACCGGAAAATCCGGCAAGCTGTGGGTGGATTACCTGGCGGGGGTCGTCGCTGAATTTCAGGGGCTGGGGCACGCTTTGCCGGGACTGGAAATTGTTTTCGGAGGCAACGTGCCTCCCGGCTCCGGGATGAGCAGTTCTGCCGCGCTGGAAGGGGGCATGGCCTTCCTCCTCAATGAAGTAACCGGCGCCGGACTTTCCCGCCCGGAGCTCGCGTTGCTCTGCCAGCGAAGCAGCAACAATTTCATTGGCGTCCCCACGGGCATCATGGATCAGTTTGCGAGCCTTAACGGTTCGGCCGCAGGGCCGATCCTGCTCAATTGCGCAAGTCTGGAGTTTTCGGCCCTGAACGCCAGTTTGCCGGGGTATGAGTGGCTGTTGGTTAATTCCCTCGTCACCCACGAACTCGGCAGCAGCGAGTACCCCGTGCGTGTACGCGAATGTGCCGCGGCCTTCGCCGCGGTAAAGGCCAAGTTTCCCGGGGTAGCCAACCTGAGTTCGGCGACGCCACACCAATTCGCTACGGTAGCCGCAACCTTACCGCCAACGATTCAGCGGCGGGGGCATTACGTCGTCAACGAAAACGAACGGGTAAAAAAAATGGCCACTGCACTGCAGGCCGGAGATGCCGCAGCCGCCGGACAATTACTCAACGCTACGCACGCCGGGCTACGCGACAACTATGAGGTCAGTTGTGCAGAAGTCGACTTCTTGCAGGAGCAGGCTACGCAAGTTTTCGGCGGCGAGGTTGCCGGCGCACGGATCATGGGCGGCGGCTTCGGAGGGTGCACCATCAACCTGGTACGCTCAGCGGCTGTTCCTGCGTTGCAGACTTTCCTGCGCCAGGCATACCGTGAGGCTTACGGCAAGGAGCCGGAGTTTTACCCCGTAAAAATTGGCCCCGGAACGCATTTACGTTGATTACTATTTACTCCATCAGGTACTTCACGCCAATGCTGATGGAACTGGAATGGTTGAACCGCTCCATTCCTTCGGCCGCATCATTGATCAGGTCCACCATGCCCAGGTGCAGGCTGGTCTCAAGTTGCAGGTGCTTGTTAAAACGGTAATTTACCCCCATCAACCCGCCGTAATCGAAGTATTTGACGAGGGAAGTACCTTCGATAAAGTCGTGAAAAGGGTTGACGTCATCCGGCCCTCTGACGGTCCGATGCACCTCTAAGGCCGGCAAGGCGTACCGGGCACCGGCACTGAGTTGCCAGCGGTTCCCGAGGGAATAATTGGCTAAAAGGCTGAATTCTACCGCCCGGTATCCTTTGACGATGCCCTGGTAAGTGTACGCCTGGATGGTCCCCGTGTGATCCGGGGAATGCACTTCCTCTTCGTGGTAAGACCAGGGCTTATCCGTATCCCGGATAATTGGCAGCTGCATGGTATGCCCGCGGTAACCGATTCTTCCCTCCAGGCTCAGGCGGTTGCCGAAGCGGCGCTGTAGGCCGAGGTAGGCATAGACTCCCCTATCCACCTCCTGCCAAAAATTGGCCCCTCGCCAGTGATTTGACAGTCCGGCTCCGAGGGAAAAAGTAACCGGGGAAGAAGGTGGCAGGACTACCTGCCGCGCATTTTGCGCGGGCACTTCTGGCCTGACCACAGCGGAAGGAAATGGATCACTGGCCAATGGTACGACTGCCCGCAGGCGGCGGGCGGTCAGCCTTTCCGGCTGCGTTGGCGGCTGGTTCTCCGCTGCGGCAGCAGCGGGAGGGGCAGGTGTTTCCCCCATCGCTTCACTCCCCCTGACCGGCAGGAAGGAGGGTACAACAAGCTCACCGGGTTGCCGGCGGTTGGTCTTGCTGATTTTTTTGCTCGTACTGCCAGCCTCCCGGGTAACCGGTTGAAATTCCGAAATCTCCGTTGGGTGGTGCTCCGTTGTCGTGGCCAGGAGGTTGCGTTCTGAAGGCAGCTGGTCCTCTTTCCGTTCAGGTTCTCTTTCCTCTGCCCCGGACTTGAGTACAGTCCGCTGGTCTGCAGCATCCCCTGGCCGCCCGGAACCAGCCCCGGAGCCGGATAGCCAAATTAATACCAATAATATCCCGACGATGCTCAGGCAGGCAAAGAAGATTCCGAAAATGGATCGTTTCTTCTTTTCAGCTTCCTGTTGCAGCTGCTGCACTACGTTAAAGTCACTGGCCGGGTCCCCTTCCGGCTGGTAGTTTTCCAATCGATGACCTAGCTCGAGCCAGTTTTTATCTTGCTGGTCCATGATTAATTATTTAGTTTATTGACGGCATCCTGCAGACGCAACCGGGCCTGGCGCAAGTGATAACGACTCGTTACCTCACTGATCCCCAAACGTAACCCGGCGGCCCGGTGGGTCAGCCCTTCCACTGCGGTCAGGTTAAAGACCGCCCTGGGCACAGGGGGGAGTTGTTGAATAAGTTTAACCAGGTCTTCCAAAGCCAGCCGTTGTAACGCCGCCGGCGGTGCCAGTTCCGTGCCTTCATCGGGCAATTCAGCGTAGGGCTGGTTGCGGCGGGTACGAATCTGGCCCAGACAGACATTGATACAGATTTTCCGTAACCACCCGGCGATTTCCCCTTCTCCCCGGAACTGATTAAGGGAAGAAAAAGCTTTGAGGAAGGTCCGGTTCAGGAAGTCCCGCGCCTGTTGCTGGTCTACGGCATAACGGCTGGTGATGCCCAAAATGAAACGATAATGGGTGTCAAAGAAAACGCGCTGTGCGCGTTCATCATTCGCCAGGCAACGACGTATTATCTCCTCCTGGGAAGAAGTCGCTACGGTCGTTATTTTTCCATCCAATCTGATCGGCAAGCTGGGTGACATTGAGAACAGGGCCTTGGTTATCTAAGCATAATGAGGATGCATCCTTATTGTTGTGAAGAAAAGTAGGAAGCCGTTCAGGTCTCATAAAAGAGGGAAATGCTACAATCTAAGGAAGAGAGGAAAAGACAGGAGACTAAACGGCTTCCAGGTGATAGTTTACAAAGGGTAGATGCGCACTACCGGCAGGTTCGTGAGTCAGCAGTATGATTTTATCAATATTTCTCTATCCCGGTTTAAGGACCGGGCCAAATCCCCCTCTCAGCTTGCTGCCGACCACCATTGCCCGCTGCGCCCTATTTACCGGCGCAACGCAAATAAGGCAGGGTCAAATGCCTCCCGTCCTTGTTCCACCCAGTGCTTCAATCCTTCGTTCATCAATTGCATGCCGCCGTCGTACATAGGCTTAATGGCCGTCTCCCAGCCTAGCCGGGGTAAGCACCCCGTCATTGCAACCGTGTTGGAAAACTTTGTACCACCTGTTTTCTCGTGCTGCAAAGCGAAGCGCTGCCGATACCCTCCCGTAAGCAAATTGTGGTACTTCCAACCTAGCAATGCGGCGGGCTGATAGTGGGTGATGCGGGGACGGAAGGAACTGGATTTGTTCAGGACAACGCCCTCACTTAACTGACGGTCAGGATACAAATCATGCAGACGGGCGTGCAAGGCAGCGTAATCCGGGTTAACGGTCACTTTTACCCTTTCTCCCGCCAGTGCTACCCCCTCCAGGTCGCGCAGGAAAGGGTTCCAGTTTTCCCAACGGGGAAAATCAACGAGGGCCAGCCAGACGTCTTCCGGAGTAGCAGCGATGGTAATTTCGTTGGTAATACTGAGCATAGAATGGTAGCTTTTCTTTACCCCTGATTGCTCCACAGTGCTATCCCTTACCCCGGTGAATTCTTTTTCCTGGTCCGCCACCACAACCACCAGAGTACCAGGCTGATGCCCAGGGCCAACGGGACCAGCCCTACCCTGCTCCACCAACCGCTCCCTGCATCCTGCGTCCCCGCCGCCTCCTCAATGACCAGCAATTGGTTGGCCGGCACGTTGGTCAGAAGTTGTTCCTTGCCCCCGATCCAGGTCACCAATACGGAGTCGGCCACCGTTGCCGCCCCTAAGCCGAAATGGGCGATGGTGGAATTCTGCGATAAATGGCTGGAGCCGCCGCCATCAATTTCCCGCATCATTCGCCGTCCTCTGCTGAATACGGTCACCCGGCTACCAATGCCCAGGGTTTCGGCACTGTTGCCCCGCAGCGCTACTTTCAGGTAATTACCCGGAGCCGCATCATTGCGCAAAATATGGGTAGTGGACGCGACGGGAAAACCGGGGAGTACCGGGGTCTGGCCGACGACCAGGAGGTCCATGTCACCATCATTTTCTAAATCAA
>JAUIIF010000340.1 GCA_030431945.1 Bacteroidia bacterium
ACGGTCGACCGTTTAACCTCATTGAGGACAAAAGTGCTCTGGACTTTGGCGACATTCGGCAGTGCCGCCAGTTTGCCCGAGGAAAACTGATGGTAAGCGTCCAGGTCCTTTACGGCCACTTTAAGCAGGAAGTCATTAGCCCCGCCGAGCAGGTAGCACTCCATGACTTCAGGAATGTCCCGTACGGAAGCAGCGAACTGCTCAATGCCTTCCAGGCGTTGACTCTCCAGCGTCACGGAAGCAAAAACCACCATGGCATTGGTCACCTTTTTGTGGTTCAGTACGGCAACGTACTTTTCAATCAACCCCTCCCGTTCGTAGCGTCGGATACGGTCGTAGATCGGCGTTTTGGTTAAGTTTAATTCGTCGGATAACGTTTTTACGTTTATCTCAGAATCCTCCTGCAGAATTTCCAGCAGGCGGCGGTCAGTAGCATCAAGTTTCAGCACGGGAATTTTTCCTTTTTGGTCAGGTTAAGATAGGGGTTTCAGTAATTTTTACGGGTATTGGTGGGTGTTGCAGGAATGATTGAGGTGGTTTTGGTATTCATTGGCTTTGATTCCTGCTGCGCCTAATTTTGTTGAAAAGTCCAACCAATGAAATCATTACCGCCCCTCCACCCCGAAAGCCTGATGATGTCGCACGGGTATTCGCCCCAGTCAGCTCAGGGCGCGATCAAAGCACCTCTTTATCTTGCCTCCACCTTCAGCTTTACCAAAGCGGAGGAGGGGAAGGCCTATTTCGAGTTGGCGTACGGCTTGCGGGAACCAGAAGCCCGGGAGGAAATGGGGATGATCTACAGCCGGATTGATAACCCTAACCTTTCTATACTGGAATCCCGGCTATGTCTTTGGGATCAGGCGGAAGCAGCGGCTGTTTTCGAAAGCGGAATGGCGGCCATCAGTACGGTTTTACTGGAGTTGCTTACTCCCGGAGATTTATTGCTTTTCAGTTCTCCCACCTACGGCGGGACGGATCACTTCATCAACCATTTTCTGCGGAAAATAGGGGTGGAAGCGATCAGTTTTTATCCTGGTCAGACCCGGGAGGAGGTGATCGGTATGGTGGAAGCCAGTGGTAAGTCCGACCGCCTCCGGCTGGTCTACGTCGAAACGCCGGCGAACCCGACCAGCGGCTTATTTGACCTGGAAATGTGCCGGGAAATTGCCGATCATTTCACTACGGCGGAACACCCGGTAAGGGTCGCCGTAGACAACACTTACATGGGCCCGCTCTGGTCGCAGCCTCTGACCTTCGGCGCTGACCTGGTCATCTATTCAGCCACAAAGTACCTGGGCGGGCACAGTGACCTCATCGCCGGAGCAGTGCTGGGCAGCGCGGCCCTGATCAAGCGCGTGAAAACACTACGGACCTTTCTGGGCAGTATGGCCAGCCCTCATACCTGTTGGCTCCTGTTGCGCAGCTTGGAAACCCTGAAAATCAGAATGGAACAGCAGGCCCGTAATGCCGCGTCCATCGCGGCATTTTTGCAAAGCCATCCTGCGGTGAGCAAGGTCTTCTACCTGGGCAACCTGGAGCCGGGTACCCGGGCGTACGACATTTTTCAACGGCAGTACAGCAGTGGGGGCGCCATGATTTCCTTCGCAGTCAGGGGAGGGGAGGCGGCCGCTTTTGCCTTTATGAATCGGTTAGAACTGATTAAAATTGCGGTAAGTCTCGGAAGTACCGAAAGTCTGATTCAGCACCCCGATACCATGACGCACGCGGGCGTTTGCCCGGAGGTGAAGGAAGCCCTGGGCATTAACGGAAGCCTGGTGCGCTTGTCCGTCGGCGTAGAAAACAGCCTGGATTTGATCCGGGATATGGAAAGGGCCTTAGCAGGCATAAGCACCGCACAACCTGCGGGGCAGAAGGACTTGGTTGCGGTATAAAACGAACCTTTACCTCGGTAGCTAAATAACACTGCCGGTACTGGAATTTCCAGTACCGGCAGTCGTTGTTCAGCGGGGCGTTGTTTGCTTCGGAGCGCCTGCCGCTGTGCAGTCACCCCCGGGCCGTGGCCTTACTTACCTTTTTCCATCATGGCCTCGAGGCCTTTCAGGGCAACACTGATCTTTTGTCCGAGTTCCATCTGGTGACCGGCAATGAGGTCCTTTTC
The DNA here is from genome assembly GCA_030431945.1 of Bacteroidia bacterium. Classification (GTDB taxonomy): domain Bacteria; phylum Bacteroidota; class Bacteroidia; order Chitinophagales; family Saprospiraceae; genus Neolewinella. The sequence goes on from JAUIIF010000340.1 coordinate 2,120, forward strand.
TCCAAGAGCGACTTGCAGGAAGTCGCCATCGGCTAATATTTCCCGGGTCATGCCGCGGGAGATATTGGCGAGCGTAGCGCGCGCAGCTGCTTTGACGTCAGCATCCGCCGTATCGTCACCCAGTAAGCCGGCGAGGCCGTCAACGTAATTGGCCTGCAGCGTTCGCCCGAAGGAAGAATTGGTATTGGCCTCCGTAAAGACCCCGTCCTTCGTCTGGTTCATCAGGTCCATCAGGCCGTAGGCATCTTTATTGAGGGCCTGCTGCTCAGCCAGCCGGTTCAGGCGGCTGGTATTCATCAGATTGCGCAGCGCGGAGACCTGGAGGCCTTCGATCTTGTCAGCGACGCCGCTGGCGGAGATCCGGTTCAGGATTTCCTGGTCGAGGAGCCAGGTTGGCGTGGTGAAAATCTGCCGGTTGATGAAGTCGACGGCAGCGCGCTGCTTCGCCGCCGGCACGGTTTCGTACACTACTTTATTCTCATCACTCGTACGTTGCCAGCCGTAGACGCCGCCGACGTTGCTGGAGACGTGGCCCGTGTAACGACGCAGCTGGCCGATAACGTTGTCATAAACTTCCTCCAGGTTGTCGAAATACTTACCGTCTTCCGCCATCCATTCGTTCAGTTTCGGTACGATGCGCTGGAGGTTCTTGATGCCGAGGTCGGAGGCCAGGACGGCGTCATCTCCCAGGTCTTCGGTCTGGGCGCTGGGGTCAATCCGGTCGGCAATTCCGAAACGGAAGCGGGGATCATCCGCTTTTTCTTTCACCATTTTATTCAGCAGGGGGCGTTCGGCGTCCCAGCTGTCCACTTCGGGCATAGGCTTGTAACCGTAAGCAATGGCGTGAAAATCATACGGGCCGATCTTGGGGTGCAGGCCGGCATTTTTATCTTCCGGTTGGGCTACGTAGTTGAAACGGGCGTAGTCCATAATACTCGGTGCCGTACCGTTTTTCTGCACAAAGCCCGGGCTCCGCAGCTGGGCTACGGTGTAGGCCGGGGAGCTGCCCATATTGTGGGGCAGGCCCAGGGTGTGGCCTACTTCGTGAGCCGAGACGAACCGAATCAGCTCTCCCATCACTTCTTTCTTGAACTTGGGGGTACGGGCCTCCGGGTTCACCGCAGCCGTCTGGATGAGGTACCAGTTGCGGAGCAGGTTCATTACGTTGTGGTACCACATGATGTCGGATTCCAGGATCTCTCCGGTGCGCGGGTCGTGCACGTGGGGGCCCTGGGCGTTCTGGATGTCCGTGGTAATGTAACGGATTACGGAGTAGCGTACATCTTCCGGGCTCCAGTCGGGGTCCTCTTCCTTCGTTGGCGCGCGCTTACTCATGATCGCGTTCTTCAGGCCGATGGCCTCGAACGCCTTGGCCCAGTCATCAACCCCCTGGGCGATGTAAGGAGCCCAGTCTTCCGGGGTGGCGGGGTCGATGTAGTAGACGATGGGCTTTTTCACGTCCACCAGTTCGCCGCGCTTCCAGGCTTCCATATCCACGGGCTCCAGGCGCCAGCGGGTAATGAATCGCTGCGTTTCGGCGCGCTGCGCATCCGCACTGTAGTTGGTCTGGCGAATGCTGAAGTAGTTGACGCGGGGATCGAACGCCCGGGGGCGCATCGGCTCTGCCGGCAGGAGGATGAAACTCTGGTTCATTTCTACCGAAAGGGTACCCGTCACCTGGTTGTCTGGTAAACTGCTGCCGTTGTAGGTCAGCACGTGCCGGACTTCCACGTTGCTGGGGAAGGCTTTGGTGGACATGATCATGCTCCGCGATTTATCCAGCCCCTTAATGCCGAAGTTCTTGCGCTGGCGGTCGCTCAGCGCCCCGATCATCGTCACGTCAGTAGTAAAAAAGCTGGTGACATCGGCTACCATCGACAGGCTGTCTTTACCGTAAGCCTTAATGTCAAAAGCAGCAATAATCGGCTCAAAGTTGTTGTTGCGCACCGATTCATAAACCGGGTCGTCCGGGCTGGCTACGCTGTTGTAGCTGACGCTGCGCAGCAGGAGCTTCTCCCCGTGCTTTTGCCAGCGCACGACTTGCTGCGGACGGCTTTTCGTTCCGGCACCGCCAAAGTTGAGGCCCTTGACGAAGCCTTTAATCCGGCTAACCACCAGGATTTCGTCTTCCAGCAGGGTTGCGGGAAGCTCGAAATAGAGTTTGTCGTCTTTGCTGATGACGTCAAAAAGCCCTTTCTGCAACTCAGCATCTTTGAGTAATTCCTCGTAAGGATCTTTTTTTTCCTTTTTTTCTTCTTTCTTTTCTTCGCCCATCGGCGCATCATCATCCTGTGCGAAAGCCAGGGTGGTACTGGTGAAAAGGGCCAGCAGGAGGAGTAATCTTAACATTGGTACGATTTGGTTTGGGTTGATCGAATGTATGACAATTGTAGGAGTAGCCGTCAGTTAATCGTAATAAAGTGGGAATTGTTGGTAAGAGCCGACATTTTTTTTTGCGCGGTCGCCGGTGCAGAAGGGGGCAAAGGGAGCCGGCAAGGCAATTATTGCCTCTGGCGGAGGGGGCGGGTGGATCAAGAAATGCACCGCCGGTTCTAAGATTCAGGCACGCTCTGGGGCCCGGAGGTCGGCCATTCGTAGCGGGCGGGGCTTGCTCCCTCGTATTAGTTGTGCAATTTGTTACACCCCCGGGGGGCGAAGAGATCTTCACTCCCTTAAAAATCCGTAATTTTGCCTGACCCCAACCAAATCAGGCCTAACCAGCCGGAAACCAAGATAAAACCAAGCACACATGGCTCAAATAGAGCTGATCATGCCCAAGATGGGCGAGAGTATCATCGAAGCCACCATCCTGAACTGGGTGAAACAAGTGGGGGATACCGTTGAAGTAGACGACACGATTCTGGAAATCGCGACGGACAAAGTAGACAGTGAAGTACCCTCGCCCGTAGACGGCACCATCGCAAAAATTTTGTTTGAGCAGGATACCGTGGTGGCCGTCGGCCAGGTTATCGCCCTGATTGAAACGGAAGCCGACGCTGCGGTGGCGGCCAGCCCCGCCACCGGCGCTGCGGTGGCTGAGGCTCCGGAAACGGCCCCCGCCGCGCCTGCGCCTCCACCGGCCCCGGCACCTGCGGCCGCGCCTGCTCCTCAGGCAAGTTCGGCCCCTGCTCCGGTAAGCACCTCCGGCCGTTTTTACAGTCCCCTGGTGCGCACTATGGCCCGGGCGGAACATATCGGCCAGGCCGAACTGGACCAGATCCCCGGCTCCGGTAAAGACGGGCGGGTCAATAAAGCCGATATGCTCGCTTACCTGAAGCGGCGGGACAACAGCTTCATCAACGGTACCGCCGGGGCCGCCGCCCCGCAGGCCGCTCCGGCTAAACAGGCCCCGCCCACGAGCACCCCGCAACCCGTGAACAACGGTGCCGACGAAATCATTGAAATGGGCCGGATGCGGAAGCTG